>CAUONQ010000111.1:0-5116 GCA_963456995.1 uncultured Campylobacter sp.
TATTTATTGAGGGCTACATTCTCGCTTATTTTTAAAATAAATTTCAAGGAGACGTCATGGCAAACGACAAAATCGCAAAACAAAAAGGCTCACGCAAGAAGGCTGCGACGGATGAAAATTCCGTTGCGAATACGGGAGAAAATTCCGCCGCAGACGCAGCCAAAAGCTCTGCCGCATCCGTTTTTGATAAAAGCGCAAATAGCGCTCAAAATTCCACCGCAAATTCTACGACTTCCGCCTCACATGCTCGCGACAAAATTTCTAAAAATCGCGCCGCAGGTGAGAATTCCTGCGACGAGTGCGACTGCGAAGCCAAAAATTCCGTACCGAGTTACGATGATAGCGCACACTCTGCTTCAAGCACGAACTTTGCGGCGCGCTCAAGCGATCAAAGTGCAAGCAACGCCCAAAATTCCGCGATAGGCTCTACGACAAATTCCATGGCTGATTCTTTGACAAATTCCATTTCAAATCCTGCGAAGAGCCCAAGCAGCAAAGACCACATCTCTTATTCACACAAGCATAGCGATAACTCCGCAACCCATTCGCACCTACACGACGAAGATCTTGCGACCCACCCACACGATCAAAAAGAAAACCTCGCAGCTTATTTGCACGAATACGGCGCAAATTCTGCGGCGTCTTCGCATGAGCGCGACGAGGATTCCGCCATCAGCTCGCACGAGCACGACAAACATTGCCATGATCACAAGCCCCACTCTCATCGCGCGATTATCGGATTTGACGAGCACGGCATCCCAAAAGTTTTAGTGCCCGCAGAGGCTAGCCCGCACACGCATAAAGACGCGCAGGGCAATCTTTTCGAGCATTTTCACGAGGCGGAATTTACGGCGGATTATATGAAGGCGGTGCTTGAATACAAAAAGACCTTCCCCTCAAAGCAAGAAGTACTTGAGAAAACCCCCGATCCCGCCGTGCGTGAAATGATGCTTAGGATGGAGCAGATCGGCGTAGATACGGCGTTTGATCGTTTCGATAAACAGATGCCGATGTGTAGCTATGGGCTTACCGGAGTATGCTGTAAGATCTGCAATATGGGACCTTGCAAAATTACTAAAAAGGCCGATCGCGGCACTTGCGGTGCGGACGCCGATCTCATCGTGTCGCGCAACCTACTGCGCCAAGTAGCTGCGGGCGTAGCTCAACACGGCGCGCACGCCAGAGAGCTTCTGCTGTCGCTAAAATGGGCGGCGCAAGGCAAGCTAGATCTGCCAATCATAGGCGAATACAAAATCATCAATACCGCCAAAGCCTTTGGAATTCCAACTGAAGGCAGAGAGTTAAAAGAGGTAGCGATCGAGCTTGCCGATACGCTTTTAACAGATCTTTCGCAAAGTAGCGGTGAGTATAAAACTATCACTGCGCTCGCACCCAAGGAGCGTCAAGAGGTATGGCGGAAGCTAGATATCTTGCCGATTAGTGCGTATAACGAAGTCTTTGAGGCATATCACCGAACGGGTGTAGGCACGGACGGAGACTGGCGCAGCGTGATGCAGCATCTTTTGCGCTGTGGGCTTGCTTTTACATTCACTGGCGTAGTAGCTGCGAATATCGCTACAGATGCGCTATTTGGCGTAGGAGATCGCGTAACTTCCAAAAGCAATATGGGCGCGCTTAAAAAAGGCTGGGTCAATATCGCCGTGCACGGACATCTGCCAACTCTAGTAAGCGTGATAGTGGAGATCGGAAATTCTAAGGAGTACCAAGATAAGGCTCGCGCAATAGGCGCGCAGGGTATCGCATTTTACGGCGTGTGCTGTTCTGGACTATCGGCGATGTATCGTAACTGGGGCGTCGTGCCGCTCTCAAACGCCGTAACTGCCGAACTCGTCATAGGCACGGGCGCGCTTGATCTGTGGGTCGCTGATGTCCAAGATGTCTATCCTGCGATCATGGATGTAGCTAACTGCTTCCAGACCAAGGTCGTTACCACAAGTTCATCAGCTAGGCTTCCCGGAGCCGAGCATATAGGCTACGATCATCACCATAGCAATATCGCCGAGACTAGAAATTTGGCGCGTAAAATTCTAGACCGCGCATTGCAATCTCACGAAAAGCGCAAGGGGCTGCCGGTATATATCCCGCCGTATGAAGTCGAGGCCGAAGTGGGCTTTTCGGTAGAATTCGTCCATAAGCACTACGGCGGCATGGAGCCGTTAGCGCACGCGCTAAAAAGCGGTGAAATTTTAGGCATCGTAAATATGGTCGGCTGCACCAATCCTAAAGTGCCTTATGAGCGCGCTATCATAGATGTCGCACAAACCCTAATCGAAAATAACATCCTAATCCTGACCAACGGCTGCGCGTCGTTTCCGCTAATGAAGCTGGGCTTTTGCCAAAAAAGCGCGTATAAAAAAGCAGGTGCGTCGCTGCGGGCGTTTTTAGAAAAAGACGAGCTTCCGCCGGTATGGCATGTGGGTGAGTGTATCGATAATACCCGCTCCAGTGGAATTTTCGCAGGTATCGCAGGAGCGCTAGGTAAAAATCTCTACGAGCTGCCGCTTGCCTTCACCTCTCCCGAGTGGGCGAACGAAAAGGGCGTCGATGCCTCGCTCGGATTCCGCCTGATGGGCATCGACTCATATCACTGCGTCGAATATCAAATCCACGGCTCCGCAAACGTCATACACTTTTTCAAAGAGGGCACCAGGCGGGCACTTGGCTCTGTGATGCACGTAGATACCGATCCGGTCGCACTTGCGCTAAAAATGGTAAGCGATATGCGCCTAAAGCGTAAAGCTCTAGGCTGGCAGTAGCGACGGACGGATTCATTTCGCATCGCATTTTAAGCGATGCGAAATTTCATGATAAAATTTAACCTCTTGCGGGCAAATAAAATCCCGCGGCTAAACGGCTAGTAAAATTCTACGACTAAGTGGCTAGCAAAACCGGGGTCAAATAAAGAGAAAATTTTCGCGCAGCATCCGTTTGTCAAATTCTAAATCAAATCTTCAGACTTTGTATAAAATTTCGCCGCGCGCCGCGTCTACTGCTAAATAGGTGGAATTTAGCCGGGCAAAATTCCGCCATTGAGCTTAAGCGCATCTTTCGCGAAAGGATGAAATTTTAAAATTCCATCTTGGCGTAAATTTCGTAGGCGCTCATCTGAAATCCACAAGCGAAATTCCGCTTAAAAGCCTTATTACACGGAGCTGCACGCCATTAGATTCGCTCGCGTATATGAAAGCCGAAATCATAAAAATTTAATATGATATGTGCTAAAATGCCACATCTGTTTAAGGATTTAGATGTATAAATCAAAGCCGCTACAGCCTCTGCGTCATCATCGGCAGAAAACGCCCCCCCTACGAGGCGGAGACACTGCTGTCAAGTCCTGCGTTCGCAGCTTGAGGCAGTGCAGCAAAAGCGCGTCTATGCTGCGCCTGCAAACATTTTCGGCTGAGACCGCACGGGCGCGAGGGCGTCACTACAAATCTTGCAGGCGGCTAAAATTTTTATCCGGATCTTTTCTGAAATATTGATCTTGGGGCCATCACGAAGGAATTTTACCGCAAGCCTTTCGCCTACGAGCTAGAAGGCGGAATTTAAAGCGAAATTTTAAGCGGATTTCAACGAGGCGATTTCAAAGATTAAATTTAAGGCGAAAGATAAAATTTAGAGCAAGGGAAGGTATGAAAAATTTTAAATTTATGCTCGTGCTGCTGATACTGGCGACGATTGCGACGATTGCGATATCGCTTTGTATAGGGCGCTTCGGCCTAAGCATCGCCGAGGTGCTAAAAGCGCTAAGCGGCGGCGAAGTAGCGCAAAACGTCCACAACGTCGTCATTCAGGTGCGCCTGCCGCGTATCATCGCCGCAGTACTCGTGGGCGCAGCGCTGGGCATCAGCGGCACGGCGTATCAGGGCGTCTTCAAAAACCAGCTCGTCTCGCCCGATCTCTAGGCGTCAGCGCCGGAGCTTGCGTGGGCGCGGCGATCGCGATCCTGCTTGATCTAAACATCCTTTTGATCCAGCTTTTCGCTTTTGTTTTCGGGCTTACCGCGGTTTGTATTACGCTTCTGATCACGCGAGCGCTGCGTTCAAGCGCCACCATAATGCTCGTGCTTGCGGGCATCATCGTAAGCGGTCTGATGGGCGCACTGATCGGATTTTTAAAATTTATGGCAGATCCCGAGACGAAGCTTGCAGACATCGTGTATTGGCAGCTAGGAAGCCTTGCGAAGGTCGATCCCTCCGTGCTAGCGATGATAGCGCCGGTGATGGAGGTTTGTATCGCTATCTTGGTGCTGATGAGCTACCGCATAAACGTCCTATCCATGGGCGATGCGACCGCGGCGAAGCTGGGCGTAAACGTCGTGCTGGAGCGGGGCATCATCATCGTCTGCGCGACGCTACTAACCGCAAGCAGCGTGTGTATCAGCGGCATAGTCGCATGGGTGGGGCTTTTGATGCCGCATCTAACGCGCATGATCGTGGGCGTGAGCAACACCAAAGCGATCCCCGCGAGCATATTTTTAAGCGCGATCTTCGTGCTCATCGTAGATGACGTAGCGCGCAGTATAAATCAAAGCGAGATCCCGTTAGGCGTGCTTACGGGCTTTATCGGCACGCTATTTTTTATATTCATCCTGCTTAAAAACAAAAGGAAGCTAAATGGTTAGGGTTGAGAGCTTAGACTTCGGCTACGTAAAATCCGCCCCTCTGACGCTGCACAACGTGAATTTCAATCTCGAAGCGGGCGCGATGCTAACGATTTTGGGGCAAAACGGCGCGGGCAAATCGACGCTTTTAAATTTAATCAGCGGCACGCTTGAGCCCCTGCGCGGTAAAATTTCAATTGACGGCAAGGATATGGCGAGCCTCAGCGCCAAAGGGCGCGCCGAGATCATCGGCTACGTCTCGCAAAGCGAGGTCTGCGAGTACGACTACAGCGTCTTTGAGTACGTCCTGATGGGACGCACGGCGCATATCGGGATCTTTTCGCAGCCGAGCGAAAACGACTACAAGCTCGCGCAGCGCTACATGAAAATGCTTGAAATTTGGCACCTAAAAGACAAGATCATCACGCGCCTAAGCGGCGGCCAGAGGCAGATGGCATCCATCGCGCGCGCCCTTTGCAGCGAGCCTAAGAT
>CAUONQ010000112.1:0-5103 GCA_963456995.1 uncultured Campylobacter sp.
TCCTAGCGACGTCGGCGTAAATTTTATCCCTATCCTCGCCATCTAGCTCAAGGACGATCTGTTTGGCTACGCGCACATCTCGCACGCCGCTAAATCCAAGCGAAGCGAGGGCGTGCAAAACCGCCTTGCCCTGCGGATCGAGCACGCCCTGCTTAAGCCTTACGTTTACGATCACCTTCATCGCTTATCCTAAAATTCTACGCAAGACCTCTTCGTAGGCCACTTTTACGCTACCAAGATCCTGCCTAAATACGTCCTTATCGAGCTTTTTATCGGTCTGCTTGTCCCAAAAGCGGCAGCTATCTGGACTGATCTCGTCTGCAAGCAGGATATTGCCGTCCTTATCCCTGCCAAGCTCTATCTTGAAATCCACGAGCTTTAAATTTCGCTCGTCGAAAAATTTAATCAAAATTTCATTGATCTTGCGCGCGATTTTTTTGAGCTCATCAAGCTCGCTTTGGCTCTTTACGGCGCCAAGCAACAAGCAATGCTCATCATTTAGGATCGGATCACCCAACTCATCGTCTTTGTAGCAAAACTCCACCAGAGCAAATGGAAGCTTCGTGCCCTCTTTGATGCCCAGACGCTTTGTAAGCGAGCCGGTGGCGATATTGCGAGCGATGATCTCAAGAGGGAAAATTTTACATTTTTTCACTAGCTGCTCGGTCGGACTGATCGTCTCAACAAGCGCGGTGGCGATGCCATGCTTTTTAAGCAGATCAAAAATCAGAGTCGAAATTTTACAATTCAGCGCGCCTTTGCCACTCTCTTCGGCCTTCTTGACGCCGTTAAACGCCGTCAGCGAATCTTTAAATTCCGAAATCAAAAGGTCGTCACTTTCGTTAACCGACCACATCTTTTTGCCCTTGCCTTCGTAGATGAGCTCTTTTTTGGTAGCTTGCATCACACTCTCCTTACTTGATGTTTAGAATTTTTATCGCGTCTATTGCGGTTTTTAACTGGATATCGTTATTAATCTGCTCTGCAGTGATGAAATTTTTCTCATCCTTTTTCTGAGCATCTTTTTTCTTGGTCTCGACCTTGGCTAGCTCGCCTTGCAGGTGCTTTTTAAGATCGGCTTCTTTTAGCGAGAATTCATCCTCGTCGCGGCTCGGCACCTTGCCCGGCGCCACTATGAGATCAGGCGTCACGCCCACCGCTTGGATGGTGCGGCCGCTTGAGAGATAGTATCGCGCGATAGTTAGTCGCAAGGCTTCTTTATCCTCGATCGGCAGGATCACCTGCACGCTTCCCTTGCCAAAAGTTTTTTCACCAACTAACACGGCGCGCTTTAGATCCTGAAGCGAGCCGCTTACGATCTCGCTCGCGCTTGCGCTGCCGCCATTAACCAAAACCACGAGCGGCAGATCGGTGATCTTCTTTTTAGGATCGGCGTTGTGCGCTTCGGTCTCGTTTTTCGCGCGCCCTTTTTGAGAGACAATAAGACCTTTGCTTACGAATAAATTTACAAGCCCGATCGCCTGATCCAAAAGCCCGCCCGGGTTATTTCGCAGATCCAAGATAATGCCCTTGGCGTCTCTATGCTCTTTTATAAATTTGCTCGCGTCTGAAACTACGTGCTGATCGAAATTCGTAACGCGCAGATATAAAATTTTATCATCCTCGATCATCTTGGCATAAACCGATTCCACTTTGATTATATCGCGTATGATCTCGACGTCGAAAGGCTTGCTAACGCCTTTGCGTACAATCGTTAGAGTGATTTTGGTTTTCGGCTTGCCGCGCATCTTCGAGACCGCATCGTCGATCGTGATGCCGAAGGTCGCGTTGCCGTCGATACGCAAGATCACATCGTTAGCCTGAATGCCTTTCTTGTCGGCAGGAGTGCCCTCGATAGGCGAGATGACGGTCAGAGCGCCGTCTTTCATACCCACCTGAATTCCAAGCCCGCCGAACTCGCCCTCGGTCTGGACTTTCGTGTCGTTAAACGCCTTTTCGTCCATGTAGCTTGAGTGCGCGTCGAGGTTATTCATAAGCCCCGAGATCGTCTTGTCCACAAGCTCGGAAAAAGTCATCTCATCGACATAATTGTTTTCGACGATCGCAAGCGTTTTGGTAAGCTTAGCTAGCGCCTCCAGACGCGTTTTTTCGCTGTCTGGCTTTTTGGTCGCATTGACCTCTCTGGCTTGTAAATTTCCGATAAAAAAACTAACGCCTAAAAATAGAGAAAATATGAATCCCAAGCCGAAGAAGAGGTGTTTTTGTCGCAAAGTTTATCCTTGAAAGTAAAATGGAGTGAATTTTATAGAAAATTGGCTAAAAATAAGGTAAATTTCATACGAAATTTGCGCGTTTACGGATAAATTTAAGCCGAAAATTTTAAAATCTCACTAAAAAACCTTGACATAAAGACACTAAAGTTATATAATGCAATCAACTTCAACTTTAGGAGAAAATTTATGAACGAAACTATTGAAATTTTAACCGATAAAATGCGCTCCGTGCTCGAAAGCAGCGTTTCTTTAGCGATCCATTCCAAAAATAGCGAAGTGGGCGTATTGCACATGCTCTGGGCTTTGGTAGCCGACAGCGGCTCGGTGCTAAATCAAATTTTTAATAAATTTAGCATCGAAAAGACCGCGGTCGAGCTTGAGATCAAAAGCGAAATTTCAAATTTGCCTACGAGCTCAAACGTCACGAAGGAAAACGTTCGAATCTCGCGCGAGCTGATGAACTCGCTAGAGCTCGCAAAAGGGCTGATGACGAGCTCGGGCGATAAATTTATCGCCGTAGATACCTGGCTGATTGCAAATTTAAACGCAGATCCGCTAAAGAAAATTCTGTCTAAATTTGCAGATCTTAGCGAGATCAAAAAGGAGCTAGAGGCGCTTCGCGGCGGCAAAAGCATCGATTCGCAAACTGCCGACGAGACGCTTGAGGCGCTTAGCAAATTCGGCGTCGATCTCACCGCCAAGGCAATTGCGGGCGAGCTCGATCCGGTAATCGGTCGAGACGAGGTGATCTCGCGAATGATGCAAATTTTAATCCGCAAGACGAAAAACAACCCTATCCTACTGGGCGAGCCGGGCGTAGGAAAAACCGCGGTCGTCGAGGGTCTTGCGCAACTGATCGCCAAAAAAGAGGTTCCGCTCAGCCTGCAAAACAAACGCGTCATCGCGCTTGATATGAGTGCGCTGATCGCGGGCGCGAAGTACCGCGGCGAGTTTGAAGATAGGCTCAAAGCCGTCATAAACGAGGTCGTAAAAGCCGCAAACGTCGTGCTTTTCATCGATGAAATTCACACCATCGTAGGCGCGGGCGCAAGTGAAGGCTCTATGGATGCCGCAAATATCCTAAAGCCCGCCCTTGCGCGCGGCGAGCTGCACGCTATCGGCGCTACGACGCTGAAAGAGTACCGAAAGTATTTTGAAAAAGACGCCGCGCTTCAGCGCCGCTTCCAGCCCGTGACGGTCGCGGAGCCTAGCGTGAGCGAGGCTACGGCAATCCTGCGCGGCATAAAGGAGCGACTAGAGGTGCATCACAACGTCACCATCACCGATAGCGCGCTAGTGGCGGCTGCAAGGCTAAGCGACCGCTACATCAGCGATAGATTTTTGCCGGATAAGGCGATCGATCTCATTGACGAGGCGGCGGCAGAGCTTAAAATGCAGATCGAAAGCGAACCCAACGAGCTTGCCAAGGCTAAGCGCGACATCCTCACGCTTCAGGTCGAGAAGGAGGCCCTTAAGATGGAGGATGACGGCAAAAACGACGAGCGGCTCGCACAGATCGACAAAGAGATCGAAAATTTAACCGAGCAGAAAAACGCGCTTCAGGCTAAATTTGAAAACGAAAAGTCCGTATTCGGCGGCATCAGCGAGGAGAAAAAGGCGATCGACAGCCTCAAAAATGAAGCTAGCCTAGCAAGACGCAACGGCGATCTTAGCAAGGCTGCCGAGATCGAATACGGCAAGATCCCCGCCGCGCAGGCGAAGGTTAAGGAGCTTGAGGCGAAATGGGACGCGATGAAAGAAAACGGCGTGCTTTTGCGAAACCGCGTGGACGAGGAGAGCGTGGCCGAAATTTTAAGCAAATGGACGGGCATCTCGGTAAGCAAAATGCTCTCCTCCGAAAAGGAGAAATTCCTTCACATCGAGGAGCATCTAAAAGAGAGCGTCGTTGGGCAGGATGAGGCGCTGCATGCCATCGCTCGCGCTGTCAAGCGCAACAAAGCCGGTCTCGTAAACGAAAACCGCCCGATCGGAAGCTTTTTGTTTTTAGGCCCTACCGGCGTCGGCAAGACTGAGAGCGCAAAGAGCCTCGCTAGGTTTTTATTCGACGACGAGCGAGCGATGATCCGCTTTGATATGAGCGAGTATATGGAAAAACACAGCGTCTCCCGCTTGCTCGGCGCGCCTCCGGGATACGTGGGCTACGATGAGGGCGGACAGCTTACCGAAGCTGTGCGCAGAAAGCCCTACTCGGTGCTACTTTTTGATGAGATCGAAAAGGCGCACAAGGACGTTTTTAACATCCTACTTGGAATTTTAGACGACGGGCGCGCGACCGATAACAAGGGCGTTACGGTCGATTTCAAAAACACGATCATCATCCTAACGAGCAATATCGGCTCGGCTAAGATTATGGAGCTTGACGCCAAAAATGCGGACAAGCCGCGCGAGATTGCGCTTGCCGAGCGCGAGGAGGCGGTAAAGAGCGAGCTGAAGAATTATTTCAAGCCCGAATTTATCAACCGTCTGGACGACATCGTGATCTTCAATGCCCTAAACGAGGACGATCTTATAAAAATCGTGGGCATTATGTTTAAGAGCCTGCAAAAAACGCTCGCAAACCGCGGCATTAACGCGAGCCTAAGCGAAAATGCCAAAAAGCTCATCGCCTCGGCGGGCTTTGATATCGAATACGGCGCAAGGCCGCTACGAAGGGCGCTTTACGACCTGGTGGAGGATAAGATCGCCGATATGATCCTAAGCGACGAGATCAAAACCGGCGATCGGATCGAAATCGGCGCGCGTGACGGCGAAATAGAGATAAAGAGGGCAAAGTAAAATTTAGCGGAATTTATCCTGCGGGGTAAATTCCGCGCTTCTGCTAAGTAAATTTGGCGAGGCGAGGTAAATC
>CAUONQ010000113.1:0-5091 GCA_963456995.1 uncultured Campylobacter sp.
TTTAGGACTTTGCGTCGTAATATTTTTGATGTTTTTCGTCATATATTTTAAGGATAAGCCAGCGGATAAAAAATTCGAACGCTTCGATCAGGTGCTGACTGACGCTATGCAGGAAAATTATCTGCTTAAAAAGAAGGTCGAGGAGCTAAAAGAGATGATCGATTCGGGCGGCAAAGTAGCTCCCAATATCGATATAAACGCGATTGCAGACGTGATCGACGAGACGATAGAACAAAGACTAGACGTAGTGCCTACGATGATCGACGAGCGGGTAGAAAAGCAGATCAGACCGCTTCTGGACCAGCTTAAAGAGCTCATCGGCTCGGTAAGAAAATAGCCGGAGCAATATAAAAATAAAATTTTGCAAAATCGCTTTGTTTTTTATATAATCGCCGCAAATTGATATTAAGGCAAAATATGCTAATTGATAAATTTGGACGAACGATCGATTATTTGCGCATTTCAGTTACGCAGCGGTGCAATTTCAGATGCAGATATTGCATGCCTGCTACGCCGTTTAACTGGGTGCCGCGAGAGAACATTTTAAGCTTTGAGGAGATGTTTTTATTCGTCAAGGTTGCGATCGACGGCGGCGTGAAAAAGATCCGCATAACCGGCGGCGAACCGCTGGTGCGAAAGGGGATCGAAGATTTTATAAAGATGATCGCGGATTATGCTCCAGACATCGATCTTGCGCTTACTACCAACGGATATTACCTCAAAAACTACGCGCGCGCCTTGAAAAACGCGGGGTTAAAACGCATCAATATGTCGCTTGACTCGCTGCGTCCGGAGCGGGCTAAATTTATAGCTCAGCGCGGAGTGCTTTATAACGTCTTGGAGGGCCTTGACGCCGCGCTTGAAGCGGGACTAAAGGTCAAGCTAAACACTGTCGCGCTAAAAGGCATCAACGACGACGAGCTGATCTATTTGCTGGAATTTGCCCGCGAGAAGGATTGCCAGATCCGCTTCATAGAATTTATGGAAAACACCCATGCCGGAGATCTTACAGGCTTAAAATCAAACGAAATTTTAGATATTTTAAGGCGTAAATTTATCTTTACCGCTCTGCCGAAATCGCAAAGCTCGCCCGCGTCGCTTTACGCACTCGGGGACGGCTACACCTTCGGTATCATCGATCCGCACAAGCACGATTTTTGCGAGAGTTGCAACCGCATCAGACTAAGCGCCGAGGGGCTTTTGATCCCGTGTCTTTACTTCGAGGACGCGCTAAGTATCAAAAAGGCGGTCAAAGAGGGCGATATTGCCGCAGCCGCCGAAATTTTGGCTAAAATTTTAGCGAATAAGCCCGAAAAAAATCGCTGGCAAGCGGACGCTTCGAATGAAATTTCAAGCCGCGCATTTTACGAGACGGGCGGATGAGGCTTGTTGAGAGCTTTTTAAGTATCCAAGGCGAGGGCAAATACGCAGGTAGGCTCGCGTTTTTCTTTCGCTTTGCGGGCTGTAATCTGCGCTGCAAGGGCTTCGGCGGCGAGCGCATTTCGCCAAAGACCGGCGAGATCTTGCGCGGTTGCGATACGATCCGCGCGGTTTTTACAAATCACTTCGAGCATGAAGAAATTTTAAATTTAGCGCAGCTTTTGAATAAAATTCCAAATTTATCAGGTTTGTCCTGTTCCGCACCCGCATGCTCTGCGCCGGGTTTTTGCGGCGCAGAACCTTTTTCTAAAAGCGATACGTTAAATTCCGCGGCGCAAAATTCTTTAAATTTAAATCCGCAAAGCTCCGCCCCGCCGCAGAGCACTAAGCTTTATCAAAAGCCGATCGTCGTTATCACCGGCGGCGAGCCGCTGTTGCATCATAAAGAGGCGCTATTTTACGAGTTTGTCTGCGAGCTGCTAGCGCGCGGATACGAAGTGCATTTTGAGACCAACGGCACGATTTTAGTGGATTTTGAAAAATTCCCCGCTTACAAAAGCTGCGTTTTTGCGATCTCGCCTAAGCTCTCAAACTCCGCCGAGCCGCGCGAACGTAGGCTGAGCTTCGCCGCGCTACGAAGCTTAAGGCAAAACGCAAAGGATAGCTTTTACAAGTTCGTGATCTCGCCCGAGTTTGACGCGCAGCCCGAGATCGCTGAAATTTTAGCGGCGTGCGGCGGCGAGGTTTATTGCATGCCGTGCGGCGCAGATCGTCGCGAGCTGGAAAGCGGCGCGCAATTTTGCGTGGATTTTTGCCTAAAAAACGGCTATAATTACTCCGATCGCCTGCACATTAGAATTTGGGGCGAGAAGGACGGGGTATGATAATCAGGAAATTATACGAATTCGAAAACGCTCACATCGTGCGCCTGTGCGGTTCAAAGCGGTGTCGCACGAGCATCCACGGCCACTCCTACAGATGCGAAATTTTGCTTAGTTCAAATTTTTTAGATGAAGCGGGGATGGTTTATGACTTCGGCTACATGAAGCTCGGTATCCGCGAGCTTATCGATAGTTTCGACCACGCCGTGACGATCTACGCGCGCGATGATGCGGGCTATATCGCGGATCTGAAAAAACACAGCGCGCGCTGGGTGCAGATACCGCTAAATCCGAGCGCGGAGCAGTTTTGTAGAATTTTTTTCGTTCTAATCGACCGACTTTTGAGCCTAACTCAGACGCAAAACGGCGAGCGCGAAGTAAAGCTTCACAGCGTCATCGTGCATGAAACGACCACCGGCTACGCGCAGTGCTTCCGCGAGGATGCCTACAACGCGCAGATGGGCGTGATCTCGCTAGAAGAGATAGAATTCTCGCCGGCCGTGCGCGAGGAGTGGAGGCAGCCGGAGCTTTGGCAAAAGCTTCTGCGCGGCGAAAAAATCATCTATCCAAAGGATTGCTGATGAAAAATTTCTTTAAATTTGACGCAGTGTTTATGCGCGTTTTTGCCGCGTGCGCGATCTTTGTTTGCGCGCTTGCTTTGGGCGGTTGCGATGACGAGAAAAAGAACACCTTGCAAAAGCCACCGGTAGATAGTGAGGTGCCGAAGGACGTGCCTATCGCGCCTAGCGAGCCTAAAGTCGATATAAATGCCGATATGCCGCCGCTTCCGGTGACCGAATAGGACGGAGCGTTGAAAAATCGGCGGCTAAATTTGAAAATTTTTAAAATTTGCGTGGTTTGTATGCGGCGCGCAAGTGCGATTTTAGCGTCTTTTTTGCCCGTGCGATCTGCGCAAAGAAATTTTAAATTTTATAAAGCTCTATCTGCAAAATTTCATTCTTGGCGCGAGATATACGGCGCGAAACCGAGATTAGAAGGCAACGAGGCAAAATTTAATGCAGCAAATAGCCGCGGCCGCTTTGAAGAGTTTTTAAAATTTCAAAGGCGCGGAGCCGATACGTTTTATCTCGCGCCGAAAAAATTTGCGTTGAAATTCTGTCGTTTCGGCTCTAGTCGCGCAAAATTTTATCCTCCAAATTTAACCACCTGGCAGAAGTGATGGATTATCTGTATCAAAGCGCCCTGGGCTTTCATAAATTTTTTGCGCTAGCTGCGGCGATTTTGGCGATAATTTATCTGATTTTTACCCAGCTTAAGATCGATGCGGCGGCGGAATTTTGCTCGCGCGACAAGGCTTTAAATTCTGCCTGCTCCGCGCCGCAAGCTGAAAATTTAAAGCAAAAAAGCAGATCAGGGCTTAGATTTCTTAGGCGCATCAGGCTGTTTTTGCCGATATATTATGCGACTCTCGCGGCGCTGATAATTAGCGGAAGCGTGATGCTGCCGGTGCTGCGCTTTGATCTGAGCTTTAAAATTTACTTTATGGCGGCCGCAGCGCTAGCGATGATTATACTTAGCGCGGCGTCGTACAAGCGGCTAAAAATCGCGTATCTGAGCCAAAACTTTGCGCCGTATCAGCGCAAAATGCGGGTGATTTTGGGGCTAAGCTTAGCGATAATTTTGATAGCGAGTATTATTTGATGGTATATTTTTACGATAAGCTTGCAGGCGAACAGAGCCTAATTTTGCAGAACGATCAGTTTTTGCACCTAAAGGCCAGGCGAGCAAGGGCGGGCGAGCGCATAGACGTGCGCAATCTAAAGGACGGGGCGAGTTATCTATATGAGATCGCCGAAATTTCGCGCAAAGGCGCGGCTTTGAATTTAGTTTTTAAAAGCTCCGTTTTTACGCCGCCGCACGATTTTTGCGTCGCTTGGGCGGTCGTCGAGAGCGCCGTGATCGAAAAAAGCCTGCCTGCGCTAAACGAGATGGGCGTCGGGCGGCTTGTTTTGGTCTATGCCGATCTGTCGCAGAAAAACGTGCGGCTCGATCTGCAGAGGATGGAGCGGATTTTGATCAACTCGTCGCAGCAATGCGGGCGAAATTCCATCATGCAGATCGAGGTTTTGGGCGGCTCGGACGAGCTCGCGCAAAGGTATGAAAACGTAAGCCTGATCGATTTTGGCGGCAAGAACATCGACATTTTCGGCGGCGATGAGATCGCGTTCGTAGGCCCGGAGGGCGGGTTTTCGCCGCGCGAAAGGGAGAAATTTAAAAACGCCTATGCGCTTAATAGCCCTTATATTTTGCGCTCAAACACCGCGCTAATCGCAACTTGCGCGAAGCTGATTTTTTAAGCGCTCGGCAAATTTTAAAATTTAAAAAGTCAGGCGCTTTAAATTTTGGAATTTAAAATTTACCCTGCACGATCCGCTATGTTTATCCGCGGCTTGACGCGCGGTGCGTATTTGCCGCGGCGTATCTTTATGCGCTGTATTTTGCACGCCGCAGCACGCCACAGTGAAATAAAATTTTACCCGCAGGCGGACTAAATTTTAAAATTTCGCGTCCAACAAACACGCTCGAAAAGAAAACCGCCGCTTCGCCGAGAGATTTTTAAAACCCTTTGAATTTGCTTTTTAGATAAAAAAGTTGTATAATCGCTGCCTTTTAAAATCATCAAAAAGGATTAAAAATGAAAAAAGATATCCATCCAAACTTTGTCGAAACGACCGTTACCTGCGCTTGCGGCAATACTTTTAAAACGCGCTCGAACAAGGCCGAGATCCGCGTCGATATCTGCTCCAATTGCCATCCGTTTTTCACCGGCAGCGAGAAGATCGTAGATAGCGCAGGCCGCGTCGAGAAA
>CAUONQ010000114.1:0-5090 GCA_963456995.1 uncultured Campylobacter sp.
CGCAAAGATAATCCATCTCTTTTCCTTTCCGAAATTCCAAAATTCTATGGAATTTTAAAATTTGCGTTTCGCAAAATTCTATGAAATTTGGAATTTAAAACTTCTAAATTTCATAAAATTTTATTTACGCAGCCCGCACTGCTCGCACGATACGGAGCTATGCATGTGGCAGGCGCGACATGCTTTGCAATCGCGGGGCGCTTCGGCGCAATACGCACTCTGCGGATCAAAGCCCGCGGCGGGCATTGGTGCGCATTTGACGGACACTCATCGCGCGGCAAACATAGCGTCTAAGTCCGCACCGTAGTCGTTTGCACAGCGTGCGATAACAAGCTCGCGATGCCAAAGCGTAGCACGTACGCCTACGCGGCATACAATATCTAATC
Source organism: uncultured Campylobacter sp. (assembly GCA_963456995.1). Classification (GTDB taxonomy): domain Bacteria; phylum Campylobacterota; class Campylobacteria; order Campylobacterales; family Campylobacteraceae; genus Campylobacter_B. The sequence goes on from CAUONQ010000114.1 coordinate 387, forward strand.
TACGCAGTCGTTTGCACGGCGCATTATAACAAAACTTTGACGCACTCACAGGCGCGGTACGCGATGCCAAACCTGCGCTGCAATCACCATCACAACACGCGGTAAAATTTAACGCGGCGCGGGCACGGCGCGGTCGTAATACAGCCGAGGCTTATCGCGTCGTATCGCAGGGTATCGCAGCCCTGCTAAGCCCCTACGCCGTCCGCTTGTGGTAACACGTTTTGCTAGACCGCGGCGCGTTGTAGCCTCCAAGCAGCCTGGGTCAAGAGCTACGATTAAATTTAGGCGCCATTTAATCGCCGATACTGAGCTTAAGAGCGCACTAGACATGCAAGGCGCTACGGCAGACTCGCAATTCTCGGCGCTCAATGCTACAAGCACAACCCCGCCTGCGCGAAGCTTCGCAAACGTAAAGCTAAATTTAAACCCGCGCTTTTTGCACCAGCTCGTGATACGACGGAAAGCTATACAAACGAAAGGCGTAAATTTAAACCTCGCTCCGCAGCCGCTCGTGCAGCGCGTGATAATAAACTCACGACGCCAAAGCGCAGCGTGAACGCTTACGCAGCGCGCGATATTTGATCGCGCCATAGCCGCTAAATTAAAGAGCCGTTAAATTTTAAAGTCCGTCGAATTTTACAAATTTTAAAATTTACCGCCTTAAAATTTCACTCCCTTCGCTAAATTTAACTTCTCGTTCCGATCTAATCTTGCGCGATCAAACGAGCTGATTTAAATTTCGCCGCCCGCGCCGAGCTTTATCTCGCGCAGTGCCGCGCCGACGTCATTGTGGCGCATAAAATGCTCGCCGATCAAAAACGCATCGACACCCGCCTCGTGCAAACTTAAAAGCTGTTCGTGCGAGTGCAGACCGCTTTCGGCGACGATGATCTTGCCGTTTGGAATCAGCGGGATTAGCCGCTCGCTCAGGCTCGTATCGACCTCGAAAGTCTCTAAATTTCGATGGTTGATGCCTATAATACCCGCACCTGCAAAGATCGCTTTTTTCAGATCGTCCTTATCGTGGATCTCGCACAGCGCCTCAAGCCCCAGCCTGCGGGCAAACTCGAGCAGCTCTCTTAGCTGTTTGCCTTCCAGAGCCTTGGCGATCAGCAGGATAAAATCCGCGCCGTAAACCAGCGCCTCGAGGACCTGATAGCGATCGACGATGAAATCCTTGCGCAAAATGGGCGTGCGAGTGTAGCGGCGGATCTGCGGGATGAACTCCAAATCGCCTCTGAAATAATGCGGCTCGGTAAGCACCGAAAAGGCGCTCGCACCTGCATTTTCGTACTCCACAGCAAGGCTTAGCGGCTCAAAATCCTCGCGGATGATCCCCTTGCTCGGGCTTGCCTTTTTGATCTCGGCGATGATGCGAAGCGGATCCTTCTCGTCGCTTTTAAGCGCGCTTATGACGTCACGCGGCTCGTAAGGATTAGCGCTTAGCGAGCGGCCGAGCAGATCCTCGGGCAGCTTTTCTTTGCGAAGCGCGAGATCCTCGCGAGTGCGCTTTAAAATTTCGTCTAAAATCATCTCTACTGCCTTAGCGTCTGGGTTTTAAAGCCATTAGGCTCTTTCGACGTAGAATTCTGCTCTGGCATAAAATCCTGCCTCGATACGGAATTTTGTCTTGACGAGGCAGAATTCTGCGTGGCGGAATTTATGGGCGTCGCAAAATTTTCAGAAGTTGCGAAATTTGGTGTCTGGTTTTGGACTGCGGAATTTGCAGACCCAGCAGAATTTTGCGAAGCGGAGTCTTTTGGCGCCAAATTCTGCGTTGTGGTGGGACTTGGACGTGCAGAATCTAACGCAGAGCTTTCGGGCGCCGTAGATTTTATGGAATCAGACGTAGGAGTTTTTATTGCCGGGCTTTGCGGCGCCTGATCTTTCGGCGCGGAGCCCTTAGAGCCTTTTATCGTAGCGGGATTTTGCGATATAGAATTCTGCGGCGCTACGCCTGTGCCTGCGGCGCACGCATCGATCGCCTCTAAATGCTCTTTGCCTTCAGGGGAATTAAAAAATTCTGCGTCTTTGATCTTAGCCATTTCATTTTTAGCCTTGTCGCACTCGCCAAGCTTGTAGTATCCCCAAGCAAGCGAGTCTAGATAATACGGCGAGTCGGGGTCTTTTTGTAGAGCGCGGCGGACGAGCTCGATGCCCTTGCGAACGTCCAAATCATGATCTATTAAGATGTATCCGTAGTAGTTTAGATGTACGGGGTCTTTAAGCTGCGGCGCGATATTTTCAAATTTTGCCACTACGCTAGACAGGGTTTTAGCGTCCACGCTTTTGCCCGCACTTTCATATTCGTAGATCGCCTCGATCGCCAAAAAGTCATAATTTTTGGTCTTCATAAACTCATCGCGCGCCATTTTAATCGCGGTTTTATAGTCTTTTTTATGCGCGTAGGCATCGATTAGAAGCTCGCGCTTGTAGTCGTATTTTTTCAAAAGCTCGATTATTTTATCAAAGTCGTTTGAGTAGTAATAAATCGCTATCATATCGTCTAAGAATTTATTATCTCCTTTGGCTTCATACAGCGCCTCATCGATCTTAGCGACATCCAAATAGCGCTTATTCGCGCGATACACATCGGCTAGCAGCTCGCACGCCATACCCTGGGCACAGCCGTAGATGCGCCTGTGCGTCTCTATAATGCGGATCGCTCCGTCCGAATCATCGAGTTTATTTAGCAGCACGTCGCATAATCTAATGAGATTTTCGTCGGTTTTGTCTAGCTCATAGGCTTTTTCGAAGTAGGTTTTGGCTAAAGTAAAATTCTCCATCGCATAATATGTCGCCGCTAAGATCGCATAGCTACGCGAAACGGGATCTACGGTGACTAGCTTAAGAGCAGCGGTATTAGCGTTTAGATTATCTTTAATGCCTAAGTAGTAGCCGATTTTTACTCGCAGATACTCGGAGTCTGAGCTTAGGCTCTTTTCGCCGAGCTTTAAATAACGCGCCGTATTTTTACGATCTTTGATCGCAAAAGCGGTCTTTAGCGCTTCTAGCAGATAAACGGACGAGCCCGTTTTATTGTATGCCTTTTCGTATAAAAACATCGATGCGACGGGATCTTTATGCAGTAGCTCCAAAGCTGTAAGCAAATCGAAATTTAGCTCCGCGTCCTCTTGCGCTCGCATCGCGTGATTTAGCTTTTCTTTGGTTATACTTTTAGCGCTTACGCCGCGATTTATCAAGCTCTTTTTAATTGCATCTTTTGCACCGTTTTTTGTGCCAATGCTGGAATTCCGATCAGACGCCTTTTTATCCGTAACGGACTGCTTCGCCGCTGCAGCATTCGCCCCCCTCTCCGCACTTAGATACTGCGGCGCTAAAATCATCGCCGCGATTAAAATTCCGCTTAAAACCTTACCCCGATACATTCTTCCTCCAATTCTTTAGTATGCGTTTTAAAATATTCCCAAAACGGAAAGCTACGGCATTGCTTCGGACGCAGCTCGTAAATCCCGCAGTTGCGCTGCGCTTCGTCAAAAAACACGCACGCCAAGCCGCCTTCAAAGGGCTTTTCTTTTACGCTAAATTTAGCGCCTATTTTTTGTAAATAAATTTCTTTAAGCCTTGCGGGCGAGATTTTAAATTTTGCCGCTAGCGCCGCAATCTCGCTCTCATCTATCCAGATATAGCCGCTCTCTCCGGTGCAGCACTTGCCGCCGCAGCGCTCGCACGCGCTCGCATCAAAGCTAAAGCCAAACTCACTCATAATCTACGCTCGTTAAATCCGCGCTTTTGTAGATCGTATGGGCTTGCTCGGTGCGCTTTCCGTGCGCGCTAGCGTAGATCGGAAGGGTGATCTCACAGGGCGAGCGCGAGTTCTTACGAGCCTGCAAAAGCGCGAGCTTAGCGGGCTTTGAAATGTCAGGATAGACAAAACCAAGCCTCGTCAAATTTAGCCTAAACTCGCCCAAAAGCTCGCAAATTTTAGCTAGCTTACCCGCCTCGTAGCAAAAAATAAGCGTACCGCCAGGCTTAAGATGAGCGTTCGCAGATCGCACAAAATCCCGTAGGTTAAGGCTTGCTGCGCTCTTACTAAGCGCCATATGAGGCTCTTTGCTAAGCGAAATGCGCTCTCGATAAAAGGGTGGATTTGAGACGATAAAGTCAAAACGCTTTTTGCTTTTAAACTCCGCGAAATCCGCGTGCAAAATCTCGGCAGGTAGATCGTTTTGCAAAGAATTCAGCCTCAAGATTTCTAAATTTCGCTCTTGAATTTCTAGCAAGCTTAGATTAATGCTCTCAAAATCGCGCTTTAGCAAAAGCCCTAAAATTCCACATCCTGCGCCCACATCCAGCACGTCGCCGTATATCGCTCGTGGATTTAGCGCGCCTTTTAGGCTGAGCTCATTGCAAGCAGTAAACCCGCCGTCAAACAAGCACTCCGCAGCAAAATCCGCGCGTGCTTTGGCGTCTTTAAATTTGCTCGCGAAATCTTTATCGTGCGTCTTTTTAGATTCTAAAGGCTGCGCGATTTGCTCGTCACAAAATTTAAAATTTTCACCGCTTGCAATGTCAGGCTTTAAAGCATGCCAGGCTTCGTCGCTTTGAAAATCAGAATTTTTGCAGTGCTCGCTTTGAAATTTCGCCTGGAATTCGGCGCAGCCCTTACCTCCAAAATCGCGATCATCCCCCACGCTATGGTTAGCGGCATACGACTCTTCTTTGCTAAAAGCGCAATCCTCG
>CAUONQ010000115.1:0-5089 GCA_963456995.1 uncultured Campylobacter sp.
CAGCACCTGTTTTACGCTGCTAGCCGTGATTTCAAGCAATCTCGTAGCAAACGGAAATTTTGCCTTCGTTTCTTCAAACTCCGCGCCACTATCAATAAAGCGCGCCGTGCCCTTCACCACAAAGCCGCGCCCTGCGCCAAACCTACCTGCTAGCTCCTTCGTTGCGACGCTAAGCTCGACGTTTGGATTTGCCTCCACGTTGCTTTGCGTTTTTTTCATACCCGCAGCGGGGATGAGGATGCGATCACCCTTAATGACGAGATATCTGTTCCACGTATTGCTGATGTGAGCCTCGCCGTGCGCGCAGGTAGCGATACCTACGGCGCATTCGTAATTTAAAATTTCTAAAAATTCCTTGCTAAACATTTTCTCTCCTTAAATTTACGTTTTGAAGCTCGCGATTTGGCTGACAAGCCCCGCGCGCAACTGAAATTTTAACTGCTTCCGCCGCTTTCCGCCACGGTTAAATTTTATACTTCAAAAGCACATCTTTTTCGGCCTTACTTACGCGAAAGCTATCGCGGATCTTCGATATCGCCTTGTTTTGGATAAATTTAACCGCCTGCTTGCTCTCCAAAAACGCAAGCGTGATCTCGCGCTGCTTGATAAACATCTCGGCTATCGCCCACGCCGCACCCATCTGCACATAGTACCGCTCGTCGCTTTCGGCGGCGCAAATTTCAAAAAATTCCTCGGGCGAGATTGCGTCCATATTTTGTATAAAATAAACGTAGAAAAATCGCCTCTCAAACTCGTCTGCGCCGCTTTTAGCCTGCTTTAGCAGCGCGTCCGCAAGAGCGACGCCTCTAAATTTCGGAGCAAACATATCGCAAACCGCCCAATTAGGCATCGTTTTGATAAAATCGCTCGCAAGCGCAAATTTCGCCTCATCCTGCTTTAAAAGCATTATAAAAAAGCCTTTTAGCACGAACTCCTCGTGAAAAACCGGCTTATATTTTTGCAGCTCGTCCGCTCCGTCCAAATCGGCGAAGCTTTTACGAGCAAGTGCGCGTAGCGCGGGAGTGCGCACGCCCAAAATCTGCGGCGCGGGTATTAGGCGCTGCGAAAATTGTGCGAACTTCTCCTCGCTTGACGCTCGCAGCTGCTCTAGCATCTTTTCTCGTAAATCCATAGCTTTCCTTTAAATTTTGATTGCGAATTTTACCAGCTCGAACGCGAGCTGATCTCTGCGCGCCGAAATTTCGCCGCACGGGCTATCTATTTAAACAGATTGCGCCGCAAGCTCAAACTAATCGCCCGATAAGATCGCGTTTAAGTCGCTCGTCGCACCCACTCAAAGCCTTTTGCCTAAAATACGCCCTGTCGAATCGCGCAGTATGCCGCCCGGGCGAAACAAGCCGTATCGCCAAAGCCGCTTAAATGAAGCTCGGCGCGTCGTTTGAAAACAAAATCAGATCGCCGCTGCGCGTATTTTCGCTCAAAACCCGCTGCAAATCGCGCTTATCTTTCAAAACGATAGTCTTTGCCGGACCGATCCTGCTTTGTAGCACCTCAGAATTTAGCTCACCCGTAATGATCGCGAGATCAAAAATTTCATCGATCTTAGCGCCTAATGTCTCGTTGTCCTCGCGCGTGCTCTCGACGATGCCCGGCGTGATGATGACCTTGCGCCCGCCGTAGCTTCGCATCAGCTCGTAGCTCTGCAGCATGCCGCTTAGATTGCCGTTGAAGCTATCGTCGATGATGATCTTGCCGCCCGCATCGAGCCGCGCAAGCCTGTGCTCGACGGCGCCGACGTGTGCGACGCGGCTTTTGATCTTATCTGCGCTAAGCCCTAAAAATCGCGCAATCTTTATACACGCGGCGAGATTTGCAGCGTTAAATTTACCCAAAATCGGCGCGAAAAACTCATGTCTCTCGCATAGCTCTCTCTGCCCGTTTGAAATTTTATGCTCGTTTGAAGCCTCTTGCACGCCCCACTCTTTGTCGCTGCAAATTTTATCGTCTCTAGCGGCACGGGCGGTTTGTTCGTAAAATTCTTGCTCGCTTTGTTCGGCGTGGGATACGGAATTTGCTTCGTCAAAATCGGCGCCGTAATTTTTAGAATTTTTGTCTTTTTCTGCGTATGCCGTGCTATTTGCGTCTAGGATCAAATCGCCCTGCCCTTCGCTCTCTGCGGTGGCTGTTTCTATGTGCGGAGCGGAATTTTCGCTGCTCGCACTGCTTTCATTCTCCCTCAAGCTAAGGCTAAATTTTATTCCGTCCAGATCCGCGCTGCAAATTTCCAGCCCCTCGTCGTAGGTCGTGACGCGCTCGTCCGCGCTTTTTTGCGTGGAGCTGTGCAAAAACGCATGCTTTAGTCGCGCGCTTGTGAGCGCTTCGAGCTTGGTTTTGCGGATGTTTTCGATGCTTTTGAAATACTCGATGTGTTGCGCGCCGATCTCGCCCACGACAACGATCTGCGGCGCCAAAAACTCGGTGATCTCGGCGATATCGCCGCTTAGCCTGGCGCCTGCTTCGGCGATGTAGATCTGCGTATCTGCGGGTAGCGCCTCGTTTACGTCGCGCACTAGCCCTGCTAGCGTGTTTACCGAACGCGGCGTCTTGTAGCAGCGAAAGTCGCTTTTTAAAATTTGATACAAGAAGTTTTTAATGCTCGTCTTGCCGTAGCTCGCAGTGATCTGAATGATCGTAAGCGAGGGCATCTGGGCTAGTTTTTTGCGCGCGGCGGCCTTAAATTTCGCAGCCTGCGCCCGCTCGTAAGCAAAACTCGCCGCAAGGCCCGCGCCAAGCGGTAAAAAGATCGGCAAAATCGGAGCTCCCGCAGCATAAAACGCGGCGCTAAAGCCAAACGCACAAACCGCCAAAATCGCAAAAAATCGCTTCACGCGCGGCGTAAAGACGAGCTTTTTATCTAGCCCTCTTTGCCAAAGCCACAGCGCTAGCGCATAGACCGCGACGATTAGAATTTTAGCGGCGTGCAAGGCATAGAGGGACGCGGCTCCGAATTTAGCCGCGCCTGAGCTTGCCGCAATCTCGCAGCCAAAATACGCCGCCAGCGGCAAAATCAAAAAATAAAGGTGCCACGCGGGCTTGGTGAAGTGAAAGATGATGCGCGCGGGCTTGTACGAAAACCACTGCAGGCAGGTGATCAGATAAAAGCCCAGCAGTAGGACGAATGCCGCGTGCGCGATCAAAAATATTATATTCATCTTTTAAAATTCCTTTTTATAAATTTACGCGCCCGCTTTGCAAGCCTGTGCGGGCAAACGCGGCGAGCTCGGACTAACCGACATTAGACTTCATTTGCAAATTTTACGAATTCTCGCTTTGCAAATTCTATTTTTACAAACTTGCGCGCTCATAAATTCACGCTCTCGCGAAAGCTGCACGAGTCGCGCTAGATAAATTTGCGCTACCGCGCAGCTCTTTCGTTATTGATACTGTGCCGCGCCTCGCAGGCTAGGCTTTGCGACGTTTTTATAATGCTGCGCGACCATTTGCGCCATCTGCGGCGCTTCGGTCTTGTGTCGCGACAAACCGACGGCAAAATTATACGGCTACGACTAAATTTAATTGTCCGCTTTGCAGTGCACACGCGGTTTCGCCGCGTCTTGTACGGCTGCCGCAAACACAGAGCGGAAACGACCCGCCACGGCGTAAAATTTTAAAATTTAACGCGGCATTGCCGCAATTTGAGCTTTGCGTTTTATACTACGCGCCCAAAGAACGTATTTTACGCCGCTAAATTTTTAAATATGTGCCGCGTACTCGCGGCTTTATAATCTAAATTTATGCTTTGGTTTGCGATATTCGACGCAAACAGATTGCAAAATTTTAAAACGCGGGAGAACTGCACTAAAGCGCCGCATTGAAACGCTTTTTAAAATGCGCTCGCTCTTGCCTTTCGCACGATCTGTTTTTGCATCTAAAGTGCGATTTTTAGCGGCGCAAAAATTTCGCGGCTAAATTTTAAAATTTACACCAAATCGCGTTTCGCTTTAAATTTAGCGCGGCGCCGAATCTTTAAATTTAGCTGCCGCTAAGCTCCTTTTCAATCTGCTCGCCGATAAAATCCGCGCTCTGCAAAAAGAAAAAGTGATCCCCCGCCAGCGGATAAAATTTGCTATTTTTAACGAGCGAGTGGATCAGCTCGCCGCTTTTTAGGCTAGTGGCGCGATCGTCCTTGCCCCAAAAAATGAGCGCATTTTGCGGGCTTAGCGCGGAAAAAATATCGCGAAAGTCCTCATTTACGACGTTTTTTAGCGTCTCATACATCGTCTTGCTCATACCTGCGGCATCCTTGCTCGCAAACGCGCGCCAAAGCCCCGCCAGTCCAAGTCTTTTTAAAATTTTAAAAATCGCGATTTTGGCGCGCACTGCAAAGGGCTTGGGTTCGATGATACCGGCGCTGCTTAGCAGTATGAGATTGCGCGGAGCTAGCAATGCAGCGATCTTGCCGCCGAAGCTGTGCCCCATGATCGCTGCGGGCTGCCTGCCAAAAGCTGCAATAAAGGCGCGCATAATCTCCGCGTAATCCTCGCTGCCAAGGGCGCGCGCGGGCTGCGAGCTGGCACCAAATCCCGGCAGATCGACGCACACTAACGCGTAACGGCGAAATTTATCCGAAAAAACCCGAGACATAAGCGCTTTGTTTGCGCCCCAGCCGTGCAGCACCAAAATATATTCGGCACGCTGCAGATTTGAAATTTCGTAGCTGATTTTGTAGCTCTCGCCGCCGCAGACGAGCTCCTTACTCGCCACCGCCGCTCCTTTTGGCGTAAACGGCCTTGAGTAGCTCGACTGCTTTTTCGAGCCGCTCAAACTCGCTCATACTAATCATCACGGCTTCAAATTTGTTGTTTTTGACGATCAGGGCTTTTTTGATCTCTTGGTTTTTGATCTTGTTTAAAACGGTGCTGAAGTTGCGCACGATCTCGGTAGTGGTGTCAAATTCGTCACGACTTTCCATAACACGCACCTTAGGCTAATATCTATAGCAATATTTAGCGTAAAATTTTAAACGATTGCCTACTTATTAGCGGTGATTTTGGTGATCAGCTCTTAGCTTACAGGACTCTGCCTGCTTGTCGGCATCGACGTAGCACGTGCTGCTAATACATCGGAA
>CAUONQ010000116.1:0-5060 GCA_963456995.1 uncultured Campylobacter sp.
ATTTTAAATTTCATTAGAAATTTTACGTGCAGTTTTGATAAACGCCTGCGCCAGATGGTTTAGACATTTACCTTTTTTATAGGCTATTATCAGCGTATTATCGAGCTCACGTGCACCTACGTCAAAGAGCTTTATCCTGCCTGCTTTATCCTCTTTTATCATCTGCGGTATGCTAAAGCACGCTCCCACGCCGCTTGCGACGATAGCATTGGCGATATCAAAGGTCTCCGTACGGCATAGCACTTTCGGCGCAAAGCCTGCGGCGGCAAAAAATGCATCTATCTGCTCGGCGCTTCTTAGGCTTTGATTAGGCAGGATGAATCTTTCCTCTTTTAAGCGTGAAATGTCAATTTTAGGAACAGATTCGTTTTTAAACTCAAGCGAGAGCGGATGGGTGGAGCTTAGAGCGACATAGGTTTTTTGCGTTAGAATTTTAACCCCGTCAAGCCCGCTCATATCGATGGGCAGTATCAGCATACCGACATCAAGATCACCTTGAAGTAGCATTTCACGAATGCTAAGCGCAGAAGAAAACTGCGTGATTTGCAGATCCGAATCCTTAAATTTCTTGCAAAACATCGGCAGTAGCGACGGCAGTAGATTATAGCCGTTTTGCGAAAAACCGATGCGAATTTTATCATTTTTTACGCCGCTTATTTCAGAGATATCGTTTTTTAGGTCGTTTATGGCATCAAAAATGACTTTGGCTTTACTAGCATAAATTTTTCCCGCGTGCGTAAGCGAAATGGGATTACTCGTGCGGTTAAAAAGCTGCGTTCCAAGCTCACGTTCCAGTGATAAAATGCTCTGCGATAACGACGGCTGGGGGATTTTAAGTGCCTCGGCAGCCTTAGTAAAGCTGCGGAATTCTGCTACTTTTAATACTAGCTCCATGCGATGCAAATTCATTTAGCCTCTCCAATTGATAATTTAATTCTTATGAAATGATACACTAAATAATATTTGACTTATGTTAAAAATGAAACTAAAATTACGCTTTTAGTTTAGAACTTTAAACTTAAGCTAAGAATTTCTCAAATGGAGAGGAAAATGAGTGAATCAAATTTCAACAGACGCGATTTCTTAAAATCCGCCTGTATCAGCGTCGGCGCGCTCAGCCTTAGCGGTTGCGTGGATACCGACAAAAGTAAAAGCGCAGACGGCGGCAACGAAGGCGGCCTTCCTAGCGTGGACGTACTCGTTATCGGCTCGGGAGGCGCGGGTTTGCGCGCAGCCGTAGCGGTGAGAAAGAGTAATCCAAATCTCAGCGTCGTCGTAGCTACGAAGATGATGCCTTCGCGCAACGCCACCTGTATGGCGGAAGGCGGTATCAACGGCGTTACGAACTTCAGTGGCGGTGATTCATACAAGCTTCACGCTTATGACACCGTAAAGGGCGGCGCATATCTCGTAGATCAGGACGCTGCGATTAAATTTTGCGAGCTTGCAGGCCCTACGATTGCCGAGATGGATTACATCGGCACGCTGTTTTCCAGAAATGCTAGCGGCGGCGTGGACGGCAAAGAAAGCAGCGTCCCGGGCGGCGTAGCGCAGCGCTTCATGGGCGGCGCGTCTAAAAAACGATGCAACTACTCCGCCGATAAGACGGGTCATATCTTGATGCACGCCTGTTTTGACGATGCGATCAGCAACGGCGTGAAATTTCTAATCGATCACGAGCTACTTGAGATCAGCGCGCCTGAAGGCAAATGCGAGGGCGTTGTGCTTCGAAATATCCAAACCGGCGATTTTTATCCGGTGCTTTGCAAAGCCTTGGTAATCGCTACGGGCGGATATACGAGGATGTTTTACAACCGCACCTCGGTACCTTATATCGCCACCGGCGACGGTATCGCGGCAGCACTGCGCGCAGGTCTTGGTTTTAGCGATCCCGAGATGGTGCAGTTTCATCCCACAGGCATCAAAAGCGGCGGCGCGCTCATTACCGAAGCTGCGCGCGGCGAGGGCGGATATCTGCTCAACAATAAAGGCGAGCGCTTTATGAAAAACTACCACGAAAAGATGGAGCTTGCGCCGCGCGATGTCGTAGCTCGTGCGATCGAAACCGAGATTCGCGAGGGCAGGGGTTACGGCGAGGGGCTCGGCGCATACGTGCTACTTGACGTAAGACATCTCGGAAAAGATAAAATTTTAAAAGCCCTTCCTAAGATCAGACACACCGCCATTTTGTTTGAGGGCATCGATCTGATCGAGGAGCCGATTCCGATTCGTCCTACCGCTCACTACTCTATGGGGGGCATTGAAGTGTCTAAATTTGACGATATGAGCACTAAAATTTCTGGACTTTACACCGCTGGTGAGGCGTCTTGTATCTCGATCCACGGCGCAAACCGCTTGGGCGGAAATTCTTTGACCGACGCCGTCGTAACGGGTAAGCTCGCAGGACTCGGCGCAGCGGATTATGCCGCGAAGCAGGAAGGCTTCGGCTCAGGTAAAAGAGCGAGCGAGCTGGCGCAAAAATGGCAGGCTAAATTTAAGCAGATCGCAAACGGCTCGGGCAAGGCAAATGAGATGTATGAGCTGCGCGAAGAGCTAGGCGCGCAGCTTTGGGACAATATGGGTATCTTTAGAACAGGCGAGAAGCTAGATCTGCTTTCGCAAAATTTAGAGGGTATCAAAGCGCGCTACGATGAGCTGCACGTTGCGGATGCAAATCCGGTTATGAATACCGCATTTACCGACTACGTCGAGTTTGGAAATTTGATCCTGCTTGCGCGCTGTGCGTGTTTGGCTGCGCAAAAGAGGCTGGAAAGCCGTGGCGCGCATACCAGAGAGGATTATCCGAAGCGCGACGATAAAAATTTCTTAAAGCACAGTATCGTGACGATGAACGACGCGGGCGAGCTAAGCTTGGGCTACAAAGAGGTCGTCGTTACGGAATTCTCTCTTGACGGAAGGAAACCTCAATGAAATTTATCATAGACCGCTTCGACGGAAGCAAAAATTATAAGCAAGCCTACGAGTTAAGTTTGGAGCAGATCAAAGGAAAGACCCTGCTTGGAGTTTTGCAATTTATTAAGCAAAATTTAGACATCACTTTAAATTTTACTGCAGCGTGCCGTATGGCGATATGCGGAGCCTGTGCCGTGAGGGTAAACGGGCACTCATATCTCGCCTGCGATACCAAGATGGAGGCTCTGCTTGCGGAGTATGAAAATCCTGATAGCTTTACGATCTCGCCGCTAAATAATTTTCGAGTGATCTCGGATCTAGTGGTGGACTGGGAGCCTAGTATCGAGAATTTAAGAAAGATCAAACCGACCATTACGCCTAAGAAAGAATTTAGCGTCGATAAGGGCTGTAAGCAAAGCCCAGAGCAGATGGAGCGCGTCAAAAAGCAGTGGGATTGCATACTTTGCGGCTGCTGCGCTAGCGAATGCAATAAGCTTGGAGCGGATGCGAGCGATTATATGCAACCTTTTGTTTTTACGCATGCAAATCGTGCCGCATTTGATTCAAGAAGCAGGGACGCTATGCCTCATCTAAAGCCTGCGGTTCTAAACGGATTATGGCTATGCGTACACTGCCAAGAGTGCGCCGATCGCTGCCCTAAAGGTATAAGCTCTCAAAGCGACATCACCGCACTTCGCGCCTTAGCGATGAAAAAGGGCTTAACCGCAGGAAGCGGTCCTGGTCACGCAGAGGCGTTCTTGCTAGATATCGTAGAGGGAAGCGGAAGGCTAAACGAGATCAAGCTTGCTTTAAGAAGCGAAGGGGTATTTGCAAATATGGGCAAGATGGACGTAGCGGCAAATTTAATGGCTGCGGGCAAGATGAATCCTTTGCACGTATTCGGCGGCGAGGAGATCGAGGGACATGCAGGGCTCGTTAAGATGATAGAGGCCGCACGCAAAGCTCAAGCTAGCGGCGAGATAGAATAAGGAGGAGAGGATGAATAACGAATTTGCATTTTTCCCGGGTTGCGTTTTAAGTCAAGCCGCAAAGGAATCTAAAATTTCACTTGAAGCGATCGCTCCGGTGCTGGGTATTAAACTTCATGAGATAAAAGGCTGGAGCTGCTGCGGGGCTAGTCAAGCTCAATGCGTCGATCCTATGGCAAGCCTAGTAGCCAATGCCAGAAACATCGCGCTAGCCGAGGGTATGAATATGCCTCTGCTAACTACCTGCTCCACCTGTATGCTAACTCTAACTAAAGCAAAGCTAACCTTGGATAAGGGTGCTAAAAGCTATATCAATACCTTTTTAAAAGAGGGCGGTATGCAGTATCAGGGAAGTACCGAGATAACGAGCCTGCTTTGGGTGCTATATCAGAATTTAGACACTCTAAAAGCCAAGGTCGTTAGACCTCTAACAAATTTAAAGGTAGCGCTATTTTACGGCTGCCACTCATTAAGACCGGAGCGCGAGCTTAAAAAAGAAAGCTCAACCAATCCGAAAAGCTTTGAAGCGGTAGTTAGCGCACTTGGCGCTCAGATAGTGCCTTTTGAAAAACGCCTTGATTGCTGCGGCTTTCACGCTAGCTATCCTGCGGTAAAATCGGTATCTAAAATGTCAAGCGAGATCGTAAATGACGCTGCCGAGCATGGAGCGGACGTCGTAGTTACTCCTTGTCCGCTATGTCAGATGCAGCTAGATATCTATCAGGAGCGATACCAAGAAGCGACGAATTCTAAAGCAAGAAAGCCGATCATCCACCTATCTCAGCTGGTAGGCCTTGCACTTGGGCTAAGCAACGAGCAGCTTGGACTAAATATCAATATCCAAGATGCAACGAGATTGGTAAGCTGATCTTTGGAAATTTTCTAAAATTTAACGGATGATTTTACAAAAATACTTCGCTGCGGCGCACACATAGTGCGCCTCGCGAGTATTTCACAAAATCATCCGACCTACGCCTGCTTTATCATAAAATACTTTTCGCAGCTATAAAATTCTTGATAAAATTTCATTGCTTCGTAAATTTAACGCTTCGTAAAATTTAATGCTTTCTCTGCCGTAATTTAATGTTTCGCCCGCCGCGCTAAATTTTATCTGCCTTTTATTTTTAAATTTAAAACCTGCTAAACGATGAATAAATA
>CAUONQ010000117.1:0-5007 GCA_963456995.1 uncultured Campylobacter sp.
ACACTAACGGCACATAAATTTTGATTTGAAATTGCGCCCTTATTTTGGCGCCGTGCTTTGCCGCTATAAAATTTCATGAAATTTTACGACGACCTAGCCCGCGCGGAATTTTGCGTAAATTTGAAAATTTAGCGGTCGAATTCTGCGTGGAATTTTACGCCGAGTCCCGCTAGATTAGCGCAGTCTCTCTTTTAAAATTTTCCAAATGCCGGGCATTGCCAGCAGTCCATTATGCGGCGCGTCTGGTATTTCATAAAATAGATCGCCCGCCTTAAGAGATCCCGCAAGATCGCGGCAGTGGCGTACCGGTATCAGCTCGTCGGCGGTGCCGTGGATGAGCGTGATCTGCGTGCCGCGTGCCGCTTGCAAAAATTCCGCAGTCGGAATCTTATAACGGATCAAAAATTTCGGCACGAAGGGGGCTTTTTCATGTGCGAGCCGCTCGAAGCTAAAATAGGGCGCGAGCAAAATCAGTCGCGCAGCATCCCACTTCGCAGCCTGCTGTGCCGCGATACCGCTTCCGATCGAGTAGCCGATCATCGCGAGCTTTCTTGGCGGATGCTGCGCTAAAACGTAGCGGCTCATCGCATCCGCGCTCGCAAAAAGCTGATCCTGCGATGAAATTTTGCCGTCCGATTTGCCGTAGCCCGGGTAATCGAAAATATAAAAATCGTATCCCAAAGCCGCAAAATCCGCGCCGTATGCGCCCCAGCCGCTCACGTCGCCGAAGTTGCCATGAAAGAACAAAATCGCGCCTTTAGGCTCTGCTGCGCTAAATTTCAGTCCGTTTATAAACCCGCCCCCAAACGGGATATTGATCTCTTGAAATTTTATCGCAGCGACGTTTGCGTTATTGCCCGTAGCGGCGTTTCCTGCGGCGTTTTCGCCGACGCGCTCGCCGCTAGTTTGAGCGTTTTTGTTTTTGATCTCGCCCGCTGCTGCGCCGCTTTCTTTTGTGCCGCTCGCTGCGGAAGCGCCTTCGTCTGCAGCGCCGTTTGTCGCCGCGCCATTTTGCGTAGCGGACGACGGCACATCTAAATGCTCGTCGTTCTCGGGCACATTCACAACTCCTGCAAATTCGGAATTTTCAAAGCTAAATTTGAAGTTTTTATCTAGCGGCTCGCCCAAAAATATCAGCCGCTCCTGAAAGATATAAAGTCCCGCTAGCACGCAGACATAAACACACGCCGCGATAACGCACAGCCTAAGTAAAACCCTCATCGCCGTCCTTTAAATTTAAAGCCGAGACGCAAAAACGCGCGATGGCACACGAAATTACATCTCGCCGCTAAACTTTAAACTCGCTCAAAAACCATTGAAATGCCAAGATCAGCCCCGGCGCGCGCACGATCTTTTCGTCGAACATAAACTCTCGCGCCTTGGCCGCAGGCAGGTAGAAAAGCTCGATCTTCTCGCCGTCCACGCCGCCGCCGCTACCGATCTTCATCGATTCGTCGATGCACGCGAAGTATAAAATTTGACGGTTCGCCGCAAAGCCCAGGGCGCTATAGTAGCTCGTGATAAATTTCAGATCCTTCACGGCATAGCCCGTCTCTTCGAGCACCTCTTCGATCGCCGTTTGCTCCTCACTGATGCCTTTATCTAAAATGCCAGCGCAAAGCTCATAGGTGTAGCCCTTTTCGGGCGAATTTATTAAATTTTCCTCTTGATAAAACCACACGCTGGGGCGAAACTGCTTGACAAGCAAAAGCGCATCGCGCTGCGTATGATAAAGCAAAATCGAGACGCTATCGTGCACCTTGACGCAATCCCATGCGCGCGCTATGCCGTCCATTTCAAAATTTAAGCGAAAGGGTTTAACGAAATTCGAGCTTTTAAGCTCGGAAATTTTAAAATTTTTTATAGTAGTATCCATGTCGCAAGTCCTAAAAAGCTAAAAAATCCCACGATGTCCGTAACCGTGGTGAGCAGCACGGAGCTACCGACGGCGGGGTCGATATTTAATTTTTTAAGCGTGATCGGAATGACAGCGCCGAAAAGCCCGGCAAGCGTTAAATTTAGCACCATCGACATCGCAATCACCAGCCCTAAAAGCTTAATGCCGAACCAAAAATACGCCACAAACCCCATCAGCGTGGCAAAGATTAAGCCATTTATAAAAGCGATCGTGATCTCGCGAAAGAGAACCTGCTTTTTGTCTTTAAACGCTATCTCGCCCAAGGCTAGGCGGCGCACGGTTACCGTAAGCGCCTGCGTGCCGGTGTTGCCGCCCATGGAGGCGACTATTGGCATAAGCACGGCGAGCGCGACCAGCTTTTCGATAGTGGCGTCAAAAAGCCCGATGATCGTGGAGCTTACGATCGCCGTGCATAAATTTACCGCTAGCCACAAGGCGCGCGCACGACCCGCCTTAAAGATCGTCGTCTCATCGTCTTCGGCTTCGTCATCGACGCCCGCGAGGTTGTAAATTTGCTCGGTGGCGCGCTCTTGGATGAGATCGTGGATATCGTCGGCGGTGATACGCCCGATAAGCACGCCGTTAGCATCGACAACGGGGATGACGTTAAGGTCAAATTCCTCAAAATCCTTAATGACGTCGTCGATCTTGTCGGTATCGGTAGCAAAGTGGATTTTGTTTTCGGCGCCGAATTTTTGTGAAATTTGCTCCAGCGTGAGTGAAAAATCGTATAAAATCAGATCGGACGTCGAAAAGCTCGTAAGCAGATGCCCCTTTTTATCAAGCACAAAGAGCTGAAAGACATTCTCTATCTCGTCTTTTTCGCGCATAACGCGCAGCATCTCGACCGCCTGTCCCAGGGTCTGATCCTGCCTCGCGCTAAAGACCTCAGTCTGCATATACGCGCCCGCCTCATCTTCGCTATATTTGGAGATAGTAAGAATATCGTGGCGATCGTCCTCATCAAGCCCGTAGAAAATCTGCTCAGCCTTGTCCTCGTCGATTTCGCCGATGTTTTGCAAAAGCTCCGCCTGATCGTCGCTTTCGAGCTCCTCAATCGCTTTGACGATCTTTTCGTGAGGCAGAGTTTCGATGACGTCTTCGAGCATATGCTCGGGCATCTCGAGCGCCGCATCAGCAAGATCCTCAGGATCTAGCTTTTTTAAGAATTCTACATATTTTTCTTCGTCGTGCTTTTTTAGAGTTTTTAAATGCTCCGTAAGATCGGCGGCACTCAGCTCATGCTCAAGCGTATCGTCCAAGTGCGCATCAAGAAGCGCTTTGGCTTCCTCGACGTCGTCCAGCTGCTCTTTATTTTCCATTTTCAGCCTTAATTTATCGTGATAAGCGACTCGTAGTTTTCAAATTTAGCCGGGTTTTTTGAGCCGTCTTTAGCCGCAGCCATTCTGGCGTCCATATCTTTGACGAGAGCTTTAAATTTAAGTTCCTCAGCACTTATGACGTTAGTTTTTTCAATCTTGACTACCTTAAGCGGATCTATCGCCTGCTTATTTTTATAAAGTCCGAAGTGCAGATGCGGTCCAGAACTAAGCCCAGTCGAGCCCACGTAGGCGATTAATTGACCTTGCTTGACGCTAACGCCTGCTTTTGTGCCGCTAGCAAAGCCGCTAAGATGCGCATAAAGCGTACTGATACCGCCTCCATGATTGATTTCGACGGTATTGCCGTAGCCGTTTTTACGCCCTACGAAGCTAATCTTGCCCGCCCCTGCGGCATTTACCCTAGTGCCTTTGGGGGCTGCGTAATCCACACCCAGATGCGCGCGATATCGCTTCAAAATCGGATGAAATCTTTTAGGGGTAAAATACGACGAAATTCTAGTATAAACAAGCGGCGTAATTAGCAGAAAAGATTCGACCTTTTTACCGCTTCGGTCGTAGTATTTATCATCGAAAAAATATAGCGATTTGGGCTTTTTATTTTCCTCGATCATTCCTGCGGTGATATTTACTCCGCCAAAAGGCTTGCCAAGCCGCGTCTTTTGCTCATACAGAATCACGAGCCGATCGCCCTTTTGCAGCTTTTTAAAATTTACCTCATTTTTAAAAACAAGCATAAACTCATTCGCTAAAGCCGCATTGCCCGTAGCTTTTATGATGTCTTGATAGGGCGAGCTTTCGATCTGAATTCCTAAAGAGTAGCTGTTTTCCTCATAAACTATCGGAGTATAAACAAATCTAAAAGTGCCGAATTTATCTCGGTAGATGTGGATCTGAAGCTCCTCACTAACGGGGATTAACAGCTGGGAGACGCGACCTGCTGGATCACGCAAAATTTGACACTCCACGCCCGCGCGCACCTCAGCGGCAAGCTCTTGGTCTTCTTTATCCAGGTCGTAATATACAGATGCGGGGATGCCCGCGGTTTCCATAAATTGCAGCAGACTCACGCCATCGGGCCAGGCAAACTTCTCTACGCTGGGGTTGTTCGCAAAAACTACGCCTATCCACAGAAAAAGCAATATAAAAATTCTAGTCATATAAAACCGCTTTGAAATATTATTTTAAGGCGGGATTGTAACGAAAAAACGCTTATATTTCGTAAATACCGCGGAATTTTATCGCTAATTTCAAAGTTTTATGTATAATTAGCCGAAATTTTATTCAGGAGCAGAATTTTGAAAAAAGCTTTACTTATTTTGAGTCTATTTTTAAGCGCGGCGATAGGGGCGGAATTTAATATGCCGCGATACGAAACCGCCCTACTTAGCGTAACTGATGGTTCAGGCGAGATCACAGATAGCCCTACGATTGCCGTAGGCAGTAGCGGAGTGGTGATGCATAATTTCGGTAGCGGCGCAAGCTCCATCATCGCGCGCGCAGTTGTGACGCAAAAAAGCGCAGGCAAGGCAAAGGTGCGATTTGAGGTTTTTGATATGTTAGCTCAAGAGGCGCTGCCACTGCCTAAAATTTTACCCTCAAGCGGCGATAAAGTGATCTTAAATTTCCTCTATGACCGCGCCATAATCGTCGCGCCTAACGCTGAAATTTACGAGCAGGTCATCAAGGCTTTTCCGAATATAAATTTTATCCACCCAGATCTTGGCGGCGCCTATCTTAGCTACAACC
>CAUONQ010000118.1:0-4982 GCA_963456995.1 uncultured Campylobacter sp.
ATTTTAAATTAACGAAATTCGCCTCTAAATTTAGTTCGCTTATTCGTTTTGTAAGCAAAAAATTATATAATTAGCACAAAATTTGGCTTGGGAAATCGATGGAAATTTTAGAAAAACTACAAAGCGGCGAGAGATTAAATTACGAAGACGGCGTGAAATTATGGGATTTGGATCTTTTCGATCTAGGAAAATTCGCCTTTGCTATTCGCAAAGAAAAAAATGGCAAAAACGTCTATTTCAACGCAAATCGCCATATCAATCCTTCGAATTTATGCGCAGATACCTGTAAATTTTGCGCATTTTCGGCGCACCGCAAGAACGAAAACGCCTACACGATGAGCGATGATGAGATCATGCGCGTCGTGGATGAGACCGTAGCGCGCGGCACGAAGGAGATTCACATCGTAAGCTCGCACAATCCGTTCGTTACGCCGCAGCAATATTTGGGAATTTTCAAAGCGATAAAGCAAAAATATCCGCTTGTGCACATCAAGGCGATGACCGCGGCGGAGATCGATTACTGGTGGCGAAAGTGGAAGATGAGCTACGAAGAGACGATAGAGCTGATGATGCAAAGCGGCGTGGATTCGATGCCGGGCGGCGGCGCCGAAATTTTTGACGAGCAGATCAGGGATAAAATTTGCAAAGGCAAGGTCTCAAGCGAGCAGTGGCTACGTATCCACTCGCTGTGGCACGGGCGCGGGCGCCAGAGCAACGCCACAATGCTCTTTGGACATATCGAAAGCCGCGTGCACCGCATAGATCACATCTTGCGCATCCGCGCGCTGCAAGATGAGAGCCTAGCTCGCGATAACGGCGGCGGCTTCAACGCCTTCATCCCGCTCGTGTATCAGCGCGAGAACAACTATCTTGAAGTGAAGGGCTTTTTGGGCTCGGTCGAAATTTTAAAAACGATCGCGATTAGTAGAATTCTGCTCGACAACGTCGCGCATATCAAGGCGTATTGGGCGACCTCGACGTTAAGCTTAGCCCTTGTAGCGCAGGATTTCGGCGCGGATGATCTTGACGGCACGATCGAGAACGAAAGCATTCAAAGCAGCGCCGGCGCCGGCAGCAAAAAAGGGCAGAGCAAGCGCGATTTTATCGATATGATCGGCACCGCGGGCTTTGTGCCGGTCGAGCGCGACAGCTTGTATAATCAGATCGAAATTTACGAATAAATTCTAAAGGAGGAGCAAGTGGAGAAATTCTTTCATCTCGCCGCGGCAAAAACGTCGGTAAAACAGGAGCTTATCGCAGGGCTTACTACGTTTTTGGCGATGATTTACATCGTGCCGGTAAACGCTAACATTATGAGCATCGCAGGTATGCCGTTTGATGCGCTGGTTACGGCAACCGCGCTTATTACGATAATCGCAACGCTATTTAATGGGCTTTTTGCAAATACCCCCGTTGCGCTTAGTGTCGGCATGGGGCTAAATGCGTATTTTACCTTTGCGTTGTGCGTGGATGCGAAGATGCCGTGGCAGAGTGCACTTGGCATCGTAGCGATAAGCGGAGCACTTTTTACCGTGCTTTCGTTTACGAATTTTCGCGTTTGGGTTATCAAATCTATCCCGCTTGATCTGCGTCGCGCCATAAGTGCGGGTATCGGGGCTTTCATCTGCTTCATCGGACTTAAACAGATGGGTGTCATCGCGCCTAGTCAGGCGACGCTAGTAACTTTGGGAAATTTAAAAGATCTAAACGTTTTGCTTGGAATTTTAGGCTTAGCGGTCGTGCTTGTGCTTTTCGTGCTTAGAATCAAGGCGGCGTTTATCTTAAGCATTTTGATTACTTCGTGCGTTGCGTGGGTGGCTGGAATTTCGCCCGCACCTCATGGCATAGTAAGCGCGCCAAGCGGCATAACGCCGATATTTGCTAAGCTAGATATCCCCGGAGCGCTAAAGCTTGCGTTCGTGCCTTTTATAATCACATTTTTTGTCACGCATCTATTCGATAGTATCGGCACTCTCACCGGCGTAGGAAACCGCGCAGGGCTTTTTGGAGAGAATAGCAAAGATGGCATGAAAAAACTATCTAGAAATTTAACCTCCGATGCGATAGGAAGTGTTGCAGGCGCTGTTATCGGCACGAGCACGGTCACTGCATTTGCCGAAAGCGCCAGCGGAGTAGAAGCGGGCGGCCGTACCGGGCTTACCGCGGTATTTTGCGCTATATTTTTTGTGCTGACGCTGTTTATGTTGCCGCTATTTAAGGCGATCCCAGCAAATGCAATCTATCCGATCCTCGTAATGGTCGGGGTTTTGATGTTTAGCGAGCTTGGCAAGATCGATTATAGCGACGCGGGAATTCTAATCCCTGCGTTTTTTATAGTATTTTTGATGCCTTTTACCTATTCGATCACCAACGGCTTAAGCTTCGGCTTTATCGCTTATATCGTAGTTAGACTTGCTCAGCGCAGGATAAAAGATTTAAATTTCGGCGTTTTGACGCTTGGCGCGATTAGCGTTTTAGTATTTTTAATGCATTAAATTTTAAGGAAAGATATGAGATTTTATAGTTTTGACGAGATGGATCGCGACGCAAGAGTTATAGCAAAGCAGGTTAGGGACGAATTTATGCCCGACGCGATCGTGGCGATCGCTAGAGGCGGGCTCACATTCGGTCATGCGCTAGCCAATGCGCTTGATATGCGGACGATATTTTCGATAAATTCCATCCACTACGCGGACACCAAAAAGCTCGACACCATCGACGTTTTTAACGTGCCCGATCTGGAGCTTTACAAGCGCGTGCTGCTGGTGGACGATATCATCGACAGCGGCGACAGCATGGTCGAGATCAAGCGCGTGCTGCTGGAGAAATTCCCGCAAATAGAGCTTAAAACCGCGGTGATTTTTTACAAACCCAAGGCGCTTATCCAGCCCGATTTTAAAATTTCAAAGACGGATGAGTGGATAAATTTCTTTTGGGAAAATTATACGATAGAGGAATGAAGCAGCGCCCGGTTAAATTTAGCGGCTAAATTTTAAAGGATTCGGCGACTTAAATTTTATAAAATTTCGGCCATAGAATTTTAGGCCGTAAATTTAAAGCGCCCGCAGCAAGGATGAGAGTGAAGAAGCTTTATCAAAACGAAATTTTCGTGATCTCCATAATGTGCCTGTTTCAGGGCATATTTCTGCTTTATGCGATTTCAAATTTAAGCATCAGCTACTACGAGGCCGAAATTTTTTACGAGAAAAAATCCCTCGTTTCGCTAATCGCAAATTTAAGCTGCGACATTTTCGGGCGCAACGACTACGCCCTGCGCGTACCGTTTATTTTGATCCACTTCGCAAATGCCGCGATGATCTATAAAATTTCAAAATTTATTCTAAAGCGCCGCTTCGATAGAGTGGTCGCTACGGCGCTATTTATGGCGCTTCCTGCGTCGATGAGTAGCGCGATCTTGCTAAATCCTGCGGGCATCATTGTTTTTTTCACGTTGCTGGCGATCTATTTTGCAAAGAGCGAATACAATATCGCGCTTTTCATGCTTCTGTCCGTTTGCGCCCTGATCGACCGAGCGTTTTTTATGCTCTACGTAGGCTTTGGAATTTGGGCGCTTTATACGCGCAAAAAGGAGCTTTTGCTACTTTGCATAGCGCTATTTAGCTTTAGCGTGATCTTTTACGACGTAAGCTCGGAGGGTAAGCCGAAGGGATATTTTTTAGATACCGTGGGCGTTTTTGCGGGCGCGTTTTCGCCTTTAGTGTTTTTATTTTTCATCTACACGATCTATAGAATTTGGATCAAAGAGGAAAAGAGCCTGCTGTGGTTCATCGCCACGAGCGCGCTTTGTCTAACGATGCTTTTTTCTCTAAGACAGCGCGTGCCGCTTGAGATGATGCTGCCGTATTGCGTCATCGCTACGCCTTTAATCATTCGGGTTTTGTTTAATTCATACCGCGTTAGATTGCCTAAATTTCGCACCTTTCACAAGATCGCCGTGGGTGTAACGCTGGTAAGCTTAGCGGTGAGCTATTTTGCAGTGATTTTTAGTGACGTGATGTATGAGGCGATGTTCGCAAACAAACCGCAGATGCATTTCATCTATAAATTTGACGTAGCTAGGCAGCTGGCAAGTGAGTTAAAAAATCGCGGAGTAAAAAACGTAAGCTGCGAAGACGAGAGGCTCTGCCTGCGCCTGAAATTTTACGGACTGCCTAGCGGGGATAGCGCTTTTATCTATGCGGATGAGCCGGAATATGTCTCGGATCATAAAAATTCGATACAAAATATAGATATTTACAAGCGAGGCGTGCGAATTGCGAAATTTTATGTTAAAATATAAACAAAATTTTTATGAAAGGTAAAAATTATGAAAAAAGCATTTACTATGATAGAGCTGATTTTCATCATCGTGGTGGTTGGAATTCTAGCGGCGGTGGCGGTGCCTCAAATTAATCGAAATAGCCTTGTGGAGGCGGCAGATCAAGTAGCTGCTCATATTCGCTATACTCAGCAGCTGGCTATGAATGATAACAAATTCGATCCTAATGATCCGAATTGGTTTAAAAAGCTTTGGAGAATTCAATTTAGTTATACTACCGCCAAAGGTAGTGCCGAAGGTTGGACTTATACGGTGTATTATGATAGCACTATGAGCGGCAATCCTAACGGTAGTGTCGATCTGTCTGATCTATCAAGAGTCGATTTTGCTACGGATCCACAAAATCCAAATAAAATTTTAAGTGCCGGCTTTCAAAATCAGGCGATGAATAGAAATGCCGAGAGGATTAATAAGAAGCTAAATCTTACAAAAACTTACAATATTAGAAATATCACATTTACTAATTGCGGAGCCCCTACTAATCAAACTATAGTCTTTGACTCATATGGACGTCCTATGGGACAAGTAGCCGACTCTACAGTGCCATATGATAGGCTTTTTGTAGGTCAAAATCCATGCGTTATCACGCTTACCAATGATGCTAATGAGCAAGCCTATATAAGTATTCAGCCCGAGACGGGAT
>CAUONQ010000119.1:0-4961 GCA_963456995.1 uncultured Campylobacter sp.
GGCTGAGCTCTAAAGAATTCGCAAACCACGATGCTCTGCAAAAAGCTTTCGTAAAAAAGCAAGTTGATGCCCTAAAAAAGGGCTTTATCTACGAAAACAAAAAAGCGAAATTCGGCGAGGCGCTAGCGCATGCCTATATCGGCGGCGGATACAGCGGGGCGCTTGGATTTGCCGAGTTTGAGGATAAATTTTACGTCTATAAATGTAATTTTGACGAGCACGGCTGCGATTATTTAATCGTGCTGGACGACGAGTTAAGAACTCTTGCGCAAATTGAACTACCAAAAATTTTAGCGTGGAAAATGACTGCTACCAAAAAGGCCTTGGTGCTTGATTTGGACCACGAATTCTTTCTTTTTGATGGAGAAAAATTCAGCAGGCTTTTTGAAGCCTGGGGTATCACAGGAGGAGGCTTTAGCTCTACTCTAAGCGGTAATGGCGAAATTCTAGCCTGCGGCACAGATGGAATTTTAGCTTTCGGAAGCGACAAGAAGCTAAATTTTAAAACGGATTTTTCGGTAAAAACGATAGGCTTCGGCAATAAAATTTGCGTAGCCTGTGGGTATGAAGGCGGCAAAAATATCGCCAGGCTCTACCGCCTAAAAGACTTCGCCGAGCTTTGCCGTATCGAATGCGACGTGGGCTATATCCACTCCCTAAACGTAGGGCTTATCAAAAATGACGCGATTTTAGTGGTAAATAACGGCTTTGATGAGCTGCATTTTTGGGACGTCGCAAGCAAAAAGCGTCTAAGCGTACCAAAAAGCTTGCCAAGAAGCGTGATGAGGTTTGCCGCAAACGATCAAATTTTTCTTACGTATTTTTATGGTGGGCTTAAAGCATTCAGCTTGGAGGATTTTCGCCTCTTAGGCGAGTTTGAATGCGAGCACTGCGTCAAAACTGCTGCTATTAAAATCTCAGGCGAGCGCCTTTACGTCCGCACCGACTATGGATTTTTTAGCATTTATTCTTTAGCCGAGAATGGAATTAAAATTTAAAAAGCGCTATTGATAGGGATTCATCACCCGCTTCAAGCTCCTAAAATTAAACGAACTCCGCCCGCCTTAAGCTTGCGCAACAAGTAGGGGCGCTATTTAAAGAAATTTTATCGCAAAAATTGCAGGTTTTGAGAGCTTTTTAAGGCTTCCTTTAAGCATTATCAAATTATCCGCGCCGGAGATTTTAAGAGTGGAATTTTCAAAGCAAAATTCTAAATTTTTTAGTGCGTTTTCGCTTAAGAGGCGCGCAAGCTCCAAAATATAGCTCAGCCAGGCAAGCTTGGCGGCGTCCGGTAAAATCACGCTCAAAGGCGCGAACGTAGCTCCCAGCTCGCGCTTTCCGTGCATCGAGATGATCGCGGCTATTAGCGCCTTTTCTTTGTGCGTCGTGCGGTAGTTCAGTCCACCGAGCACCATATCCGCGCTGGTTTCGTGCTTGGCATAAAAGCCGATCGCCCGCCCGATCTCACAAAGCGATGCTGCGGTCTGCAGAATTTTAATATATTTTTCGCCCAAGCCGTGCAGCGGCGATAGCGTGCAAAACAGCGCCTTTGCGAACTTCGGAGCCTCGCTAGGCTCGGAAGCGAAACGATCTTTGAGGCTTCTTAGGCTCGGATTAAAGCCTCTAGGCAGGTTTGCGCCGCGCAGAATCGAGCTTAAAAAAGCCCCCTCTCGCACTCCCACGCCGCTTGTGATGATCTTTTTCGCTCCTAGACGCCTTACGATCTTATCAAAGATGATGGCGCCCTCTCTGATTGTGTCGTAGCGGTCCTTTTTGATCGGGAATTTCGCCAAATCAAGCGTCTTTGCGCTCATCAGCTTGGCAAAAAACGGCGCGTATTTTTCGTAATCGTAGCTGAAATTATGCACGATTTTTAGCGGGTGGTTTTGCAGGCTCATCACGGCGCCGGAAAGCGCTCGCGCGGAGCCGCCCATTACGATTAAATTTTGCGTGCGAAACTCGGCGCCTACCTGCGAGATCGCGCTGTTTATGTATTTCTCCAGCCCCTTTGTGTCGCCGCGGTCGAAAAACAGCTCCTTTAGCCGCACCGTGCCTAAATTTAGAGAAATTTTATTTTCTATCCTGCCATTTTTTATGTAAGCAAGCTCGGTCGAGCCGCCGCCGATGTCAAGCGTAACGCCCTCAGAAAAGTCGCTAAGCAAATTCTGCGCGGCATAGGCGCCCAGATAGGCCTCCATCTGCCCGTCTATCTTGCGGATCGTGATGCCCGTTTGCTTGCGGACGAGATTTATAAACTCGCTCCCATTTGGCGCATCGCGAAGCGCGGATGTACCGATGCAAAGCACGCGCTTGGCTTTGTAATTGCATACCAGGGTTTTAAATTTTTTAAACGCCAGCAGGCATTTTTGCATCGCTTCGGTGGTTAAAATTCCGCCGTTTTCGTAAGCGCCCTCGCCTAGGCGGATCTTGATCTTATGCTCGGCCAAAATGAAAAATCCGAGCCTGCTCGTGCGCTCGAAAATCACGGCTCTGGCGGAATTTGAGCCCAGATCTATGACTGCGACGCGCTTGGGCATTTAAATTTCCATATGGACGTGTTTGTATTTCAGCTCGTCCGCCGTCTCGATATTATCGGGATCGGTGATGATACACTCGACTGGGCAGACCACGATGCAAGCGGGCTCAGAGTAATCATCTACGCACTCACAACATCGATCAGCGTCTATGATGTATATCGGCTCATCCTCAAAAATAGCTTCATTAGGGCATTCCTCGCGGCACGCGTCGCAACTGATGCATTCTTTTGTAATCAACAATGACATATAATTTTACCTTACGAAAAAATTTATGGCGTTTATACCATAAAAAGCTTCATTTTGTTTTAAAATAGCGGAATTTCGGGCTATTTCTTAAATTTTTTAGCGGAAGCTTGAAAATTGCGACGATTAGCGAACGCCCTTTGTCGTTTTTAAGATCCACTTGCGCACCCATCGCTTGAGCAGCATTTTTGGCTAAAAATAGCCCGAGTCCGGCTCCCGGCTTGCCACCGTAGCGCTTAAAAGGGGCGAAATAATCTATCTCTTCGTTAAGCGGCTCGCCTTTGTTTGCGACCCGCACTATGAAATTTCCATCTGAAATTTCACTATCGATCAATACCTTTTCGCCATCAGGAGAAAATTTTATGGCGTTTTGGATAAAATTTTGAATCACGTGCATAAAGAGACTTTTCTGCACCGAAATTTCAAGCTGTTCAGGCTTAAGATCCATCGTCAAATCCTTGCCTGCCGTGCGCGCTAAAATCGTGAAATTTACGCACAGCTCCTTGAGATAGGCGATTATATCGGTCTGCTCGGGCGCCTCAAACTGCGCCCCCTCCTGTCGCCCGATCTCTAGGATCGAACTGATCATTTTATTCATATTATCGATCGAATCGTTATTATTTTTAAGCGCCTCGATATATTTCTCACTCTCGCGCGGCTTGATGAGAGTAACTTCGTTTTTGGTTTTCATCACCGCAAGCGGAGTTTTAAGCTCGTGCGCGATGCCGATAAAAAGCTCTTTTTGATATAAAATAAAGGTCTCGATGCGCTCAAGTAGGCGGTTTATGCTATTTGAAAGCGGACTAAATTCGCTTGGAATTTCCGCCGCGTCGATCGGCTTTAGAAATTTTTCATCCACCGAAGCAAGCCTTTGGCTGATTAGCTTGATCGGCATTAGCAGCATACGCGAGAGAAACATTGCGTAAAATACCACTAAAAATATCATAGTCAAATTTACTAAAATTATGTCGATGAGTATTTGATTTACGATGTTTGCATAAACGCTCACATCTGCTTTGATGCTTAAAATTTTATCCTTACCATAAGGGTAGTGCAGCTGTAAATAGCTCCTGCCGCCCTCGGAGCTTTCGATAAATTTAGGTTTATTGATACTTTCGTTTTCGATGATTTTGCTTTCGTATTCACCGGATGCGTCTTGTAAAAAAGATGAAATTTTCTCAGGCGACACGGAGGCGTCTACGATTTTTTGCGCTCTTTGGATTAAATTTTGAACGGGAGTTTCGAAGATGGTAATTCTCATATAATTATAGAGCATTACCGAAAAAATAACAATTAGCATCAACGAAGCGGATGCTAATTGTATTACAAAGCGGACTCTTAGGCTTTTTGTGGAAAGCAAAATCTATATCCGCGTCTGCGAACGGTCTCGATCGTAGAGATATTTAGAGGCTTATCCATTTTCTGACGAATTTGATTGATCGCGACTTCAATGACATTTGGCGTAACGAGCTCGGGCTCCTCCCAGATAGCGTCTAGCAGCTGCTCTTTGCTTACGATCTGATCGCTGTGGCGCGCTAGGTGAGTTAGAACCTCAAACGGCTTACCCTTAAGCTCGATCTCTTGCCCCAAGTAAGTAATTTTTTCCTCGTCCGGATCGATGATAAGATCGTCGATTTTGATGATATTTGAGCCGCCGAAGCGAAGTCTAGCCTCAAGGCGCGCTACTAAAACATCAAAATCGAAAGGTTTTTTGATAAAATCGTCCGCGCCCGCGCGAAGTGCTCTGATCTCGCTTTCTTTATCGTCTTTTGCAGATAGCACGACGACAGAGGTGCGCGCGGATTTTTGCTTAACTAATGCGATGAGATCAATGCCGTTGCCGTCAGCTAGCATCCAATCGGTTAGCACCAAATCATAATTTCTAATGCCGATATAATACTCTGCGTCCTTAAAACTCTCGGAAGTATCCGTCTGATAGCCAAACTCCATCAAGCCCTCCGCTATCGTCTTGTTTAAAGTCACCTCGTCCTCGACTATTAAAATTCTCATTTAATTTCCTTGCCTTAAAATTTTGCGGCGATTCTAACATATTTTAAGCAAAATTTCAAGATTTTTTAAAGAAATTTTAAAATTTTATCTCTATTTCCGCTCCGACGCTCGCATCTTGCAAAATTTCAGGTTTTAAAATTTTCATATAAAAATAATCCATCGATCGAAATT
>CAUONQ010000120.1:0-4957 GCA_963456995.1 uncultured Campylobacter sp.
GATTTAAAGCGATTTCTTCACAAAGGAAAACCATGGAGAACAAACGCAGAGATTTTCTTAAAAAATCTCTAAAAATCGGCGCGGTAGGTGCCGTGGGCGTTGCCGCGTCTCAGGCTCTAGCAAAAAGTGAGCAGGATTACGGCGATACCGTTCGTGGCAAATCACCAAAAAAAGAGGTGCTTTACTGGGAGAGTGAAGCGTGGAAAAAATACTATAAAGTAGCTTACTAGGAGAATTTTCATGAGTGAGAATGCGATCGGAAGGAGATCGTTTTTGAAACTCGCCGCTTTAGGAGCGAGTAGCGTAGCTGCGTTTGGCGAAAATAATACGCTAAGAGCCGCTACTGAGCAAGAGATCAAAAACCCATTTCCAGGTTCCGTTATGAAGCGAACGATATGTTCGATCTGTTCCGTAGGCTGCGGTATCGAGGCTCAAGTAGATGAGAGCACCAATACCTGGATTCGCCAAGATATGGCAGTAGATCACCCGATCTCGCAGGGCAGTCACTGCTGTAAGGGAATCGATCAAATCGATCTAACCAAATCTAAAATGCGTCTTAAATATCCGCTCAAAAAGGTTGGCGGCAAGTGGGAGCGCATCAGTTGGGAACAAGCCGTTAATGAAATCGGCGATAAAATGCTTCAAGTCCGCAAAGAGGACGGTCCAGATAGTGTAGTGTTTTTGGGCTCGGCTAAATTTTGCAACGAGCAGGCATATTATTTTAGAAAATTTGCAGCCTTCTGGGGTACAAACAGCAACGACCACGTAGCCAGAATTTGACATAGCGCAACAGTCGCCGGTGTGGCGAATACTTGGGGTTATGGAGCTATGACAAATCACGTAGGTGATATGGCGAAAAATTCTAAAATGATCCTTTTCATAGGTGCGAATTCCGCGGTTGCAAATCCAGTGGGAGCTATGAAGCACGCTCTTCAGGCTCGCGATAGAAACAGCGCGAAAATCGTTGTAGTTGATCCAAATTTTACTAGAACTGCGGCTAAGGCCGATATGTATATTAGAATTCGTCCGGGAACCGATATAGCGTTTGTGTACGGAATGCTGCATCTAATCTTTAAAAACGGCTGGGAAGATAAGGAGCTAATAAAAACCAGAACCTACGCTGTAGAGGAGATTAGAGCCGAAGCTGAGAAGTGGGATCCTAAAGAGGTAGCAAATGTCACCGGCTGCAAAGAAGAGGAGCTTATAGAATTTACGAGGATGTTCGCTACCACAAAGCCCGCTACTTTATGCTGGGCTCTAGGCATTACGCAGCACTCGATCGGTAGCTCGAATACTAGAATTTTGGCTCTTTTGCAGCTCATACTAGGCAATATGGGCAAGCCGGGCGGCGGCTGCAACATCCTTAGAGGCCATGATAATGTTCAGGGCGCTACCGATATGTGCAATCTCTCCGATAGCTTACCTGCGTATTACGGACTAGCCGATAACGCTTGGAAGCACTTCTGCAAGGGCTGGGGCGTAGATTACGAGCAGTTTATTAAAAGATTTGCCGTCTCTACTAAGCAGTCGCACGAAAAGCAGGGTGAAAAAGTGCCTGGTACGAATTTTACCGAGTATTTTCACTACGATCAGAGCATCGAGCAAGATACGATAAATTGGCGCAACGAAAAAGGCTTTTCGCTATCTAAATGGTGGCAGGGCGTTTTGAAAAACGAGCCCGTTTTAAGTAGTGGCAATGTCCGCGTTCTTTGGGTGCAAGGCACAGGAATTACTTCTATGGCTCACGTTCGCGAGACTCAAGAAGCATTAGGTAAGATCGATATGCTGGTAGTCGCCGAGCCGTTCTTAAACGAAGTAGCGATTCTAAACGATAGACCGGATGGAATTTATGTTTTGCCGGTAGCTACGCAGTTTGAAAGCGAAGGTCATCTAAGCGCTACAAACCGTAGCGGTCAGTGGAGAACTCAGATCGTTAAGCCGCTATTTGAGAGCAAAGAAGATCAAGAAGTAATGTTTTTATTCGCGAAAAAATTCGGCTTTTACGACGAATACGTTCGCGGCATGAAGATGGGCATCGTTGATGGCGAGCTTAAGCAGGTTAAAGACGATTTTGTTTGGCCTGACGACGCTACCGATGAGATCGCACGCAATACTCAAAGTATTGGAAATAACGGTCGTACCGCAGCTAGATTTCGCAGACAACAGAAGAACTGGCATCTATTTGATCCCGATACTTTGCGCGGCATAGGTGGCGAGGTCGAGGGCGAATACTACGGGCTTCCGTGGCCTTGCTGGGATACGCAACACCCGGGTACGCCGATTCTTTACGACGTAACTAGACCTTATGCAGATGGGGGCATGGGCTTTAGAAACCGCTTTGGCTTAGAGCACGACGGCGTTTCGCAGCTAGCCGACGAGAGCATTACCCTTCCGGGATCAAAAATTTCGGGCGGTCATGCGGAGATTACAAAAGCAAATATCGAACAGATTTTAGGCATTACGCTAAGCGAGGATGAAAAAGCCAAGATGGGGCCTACGTGGAGTACCGATTATAGCGGTATCATTGCTAAAAAATGCCGCGAGTTTGGAATTTGCCCTTGCGGAAACGCAAGAGCAAGA
Source organism: uncultured Campylobacter sp. (assembly GCA_963456995.1). GTDB lineage: Bacteria > Campylobacterota > Campylobacteria > Campylobacterales > Campylobacteraceae > Campylobacter_B. The sequence goes on from CAUONQ010000120.1 coordinate 2,581, forward strand.
GCTAAGGTTTGGCAGTTTGCGGATCAAATTCCGAAGCACCGCGAACCGATCCACTCGCCTAGATGGGATTTAGTGGAGAAATATCCGACCTTTGCGGATCAAAAACGAAATTTCCGCGTATTTACTAGATTTATCTCCGAGCAGAAAAAGCAGGACTGGAGCAAGGATTTCCCTACTATCGTGAGCTCGCTAAGGCTCGTAAATTTAAGCGGTGCAGGTATGATCGAGCGCACGAGCAAGTATCTTTCGGCGATTACTCCGGAGATGTTTGCGCACGTAAATCCTAAGCTTGCCGCTGATAAAGGTATCAAAGATGGTGAGATGATGTGGATTCATTCACCGCAAGGCACGAAGATCAAAGTCAAGTGCATCTATTCGCACGCCGTTACGCCTGATCGTATTGTTATGCCGTATAACTTCGCGGGAATTTTCCAAGGCGAGGATCTAAGCGAGCGCTATCCTGAGGGTACTAAGCCATATATCAGAGGCGAGAGCTCAAATACGATTACCAACTACGGCTTTGACATAAATACGCAAATTTCGGAATTTAACGCCGGTCTTTGCAGACTAGAAAGAGCATAAGGAGATAAAATGCCGGCAAGATTAAAATTTTACGTCGATGTCGAGCGTTGCATCGCTTGCTATGGTTGCCAGGTAGCCTGCAGCTCGGCGCACGAGGTTCCCGTGCAGATCAATAGACGCAAGGTTATCACTTTAAACGAAGGCATCGAAGGGCAGGAGGTTTCAAGCTCTATCGCTTGCCAACACTGCACCGATGCGCCTTGCGCGCAGGTTTGCCCCGTGCAGTGCTTCTATATCAGAACCGACGGCGTCGTTTTACACGACAAAGATAAATGTATCGGCTGCGGATACTGCCTCTATGCGTGTCCGTTCGGCGCTCCGCAATTCCCTAGAGAAGGAGCTTTTGGTATCAAGGGTGCGATGGATAAATGCACTATGTGCGCGGGCGGGCCGGAGCCTACGTTTTCGCACGAGGAGCTACATAAATACGGCCAAAACCGTATCGCGGAGGGCAAGGTTCCGATATGTGCGGCAATATGCTGCACAAACGCTCTAATCGTGGGCGACGCGAGCAGAGTTTCGGAGGTTTATCGCAAGCGCGTGCTTACGCGTGGCGTGAGTCTATAAGATTATGGAATTTTAAACGCCCTGGTTTAAAATTCCGCTTCCTTTCACAGAAATTTCAACCGAGCGACGGCTTTAAATTTAGCGGTCGCTCGGCGCAAAATTTTATTTAATAATTCCACTCTTGCCCATTCGCCGCTAGATTATTTCAAAAAATAGCCTCTTGCTGACATTAAAATTTTAAATTTATGCTACAATCACTCAAATTTAGGATTTGAAATCTTAAGCGAAAGGATCCGTCTTGAAAAATAAAATTTCACTTTTTTTGGTCATTTCGGCGTTTTTGATTTTTACGGGCTGCTCTAAAAATGTGCCCGTAAATAGCGGCATCGTGCGCACTTCCGAGCCGCTTCACATTATGGAATTTCCGCAGGATAAACTCATAAGCGTAAATTTCACCAATACCTCTACGACGGATTCAAATTTAACCCAAGTAGTGATCCAGCATCTGCGTGCGGATGGATTTAAGGTCGTAAATAAAAGTGCGGCGAACGTCCAAATCGGTGGCAATCTCAACTACTTCCGCAAGGCGGATTTTTCGCGCAGATCGTGGGATAATCCGAGATTTAGCTTCGGTATGGGATTTGGCAGATATTACAGATATACGGGCGTGGGCGTGGGCTGGGGGATGCCGTTTGGTTATGATCCTTGGTATGACGACGATTATTACAGAGATTATTTCTACAACTCGCAGATCAGCCTCTACATAAGCGTTAAAAACAAAGGCGCTTGGAAGGATTACGTAACTAATCTCAACTACCAAAGCATCAAAAATCCGGGCTCTAAAGACTCGGTAATGGATGCGCTAAATTTTAAAATTTACGAGTATATAAGACAGATGATTAAGCAGGGAAGATGATAGTAAAAGAGAATAAAAAGCCCGTAGCGATGACGCTGGCGGGATCGACGATTTTGGCGCTCGCTAGCGGGTATTGCTACCACGCGGGCTTTGGCGGCGCGGCGCTTTTTGCTTCGGTAGTGGCGGCGCTTTGCGCGTTTTTTTGCGCGCTCAGACTCGGCGCTAAAAATTATTTGCAGATCGGCGAGGACGCCCTGACGATCGTGCGCGGCGCAAATTCCGAGAGCTTCGAATACAAAGATATCGCAAATTTAGGCACCAAAACCTTCGTCGCGGGCAGAAACAAAACGGAGCTTTTAAATTTTGTATTCAAAAAAGCGCCGCAGGCGCAGGACCGCTTTAATTTTTTACGATTTTACAGCGACACGGAGG
>CAUONQ010000121.1:0-4919 GCA_963456995.1 uncultured Campylobacter sp.
ACCATAATCCGAAAAAATTTGTCTATCAATCGCCGGAGGCGGTCGAGAAAAAGTACAACGAGCAGCTTTTAGCGGCGCTAAAAGAAGCGAACCTGCTGGATCAAAACTCTACCGATGAGCTTAAAATTACAATAAAGCACCACAGAGGCTTTACGGGCGAAGCTACTCCGTTTCCTAGCGATAGAATCGGTGGCATAGAGTTTATCTATGAGGTTAAACTAGTAAGAAACGGCCAAATTTTAAGAAGCTACGTGCAAAATGACATCGAGCATTACGATCCGGGATTTTTCGGCAATATGAAAACCATAGTGTTGCAAAATACGGATGATAGCTATGAAAATGCCGCAATTACGGCTCTTGTCAAGCATTTGATGGAGATCATAAAGAAATTTTAGCGGTTATCTCATGTGTGCCGATGTCGCATTTGGCTAAATCATAATTGATTTTGACGCCTTGCGAGCTTTTAAATCGTGGGATTTTAAAAAATCGCTGCGAGCTTGAGCGGTAAAAATTTAAAGAAGCGGATTGCTTGAGGGCTACCGATATATCGATAGTCCGTCGCCAAGAAGCGGCGAACGCTCGATAAGCACAGCATTTTGAGTCTTGCAATACTCTAAAATATAAAGAATTTCAGCGCAAAAATTAAATACGATTGGCGGGCACATGCTTACTGGCGCGTGCTGCGGATTTCGCGGCGAAATTTAAAAACGCGGTTTGCACGATTTAGCGGGTGCGAGTTTTGCAGAAGCGCAGCTGCACGGACAGATAGCGAATGCGCGGTAAATTATCATAAATTTAAAGCGTAGCGGCGCTGCGCGATCTCATCAAATATGCAGAAAATTTTACGGCAAATTTAAAATGCAGTCTCTCGGAGTTAATATGGCGGATTAAAATGTGGCTTGCAGCGGTTAATGCAGTAAATTTAACTTTGGGATTTCAGTTAAATTTTCCGCCGCGCGGAGTAAATGCCGCGCATAAATTAAATTTGCCGCATAGAAGCTAAATTTCGCGTCGCAGTTAAATCCACAATAGTCAAATCACAGCGAGCTCAAACGCTGTAAATTTAGAGCTCGCTGGCGTAAGCGCTTAACTTGCGGCTGAGCCGCGATCTTTTATTATAAGAGCCTATTGTTCGCATTCCTGCGGCTGTCTAAAACAAACCGCACAACGCTTTAAATTTTAAAATTTTATTTGAATAAGCTATTTACGCTCTCGTCGTGATATACGCGTCTTATGACCTCGCCGAAGAGCGGAGCGACGCTGATTACCTTGATGCGGTCGCTTTCCTGCTTTAGCGGGATCGTGTCGGTCACGACGAGGCCGTCCAGCGCGCCGCTTTCGATGCGCTCGTATGCCGGGCCGCTTAGCACGGCGTGCGTGCAAAACGCGCTGACGCTCTTTGCGCCCTGTTCCTTAAATGCGCCCGCGGCCTTGACGATGGTACCCGCGGTATCGATCATATCGTCGATTAGGATCACATCCTTGCCTGCGACGTCGCCGATGATGTTCATCACCTCGCTTTTGTTCGCCTCCTCGCGGCGTTTATCGACGATCACCAGATCGAGCGAGAGCTTTTTGGCGAAGCTTCTGGCGCGCGCGACGCCGCCCACGTCGGGGCTAGCGATGATCGGATTTTTTAAATTTTTCTCTTTCAGGTAGTCCAAAAATATCAGCGAGCCGTAGAGGTTATCGACTGGCACGTCGAAAAAGCCCTGTATCTGCCCCGCGTGCAGATCCATCGTGACGACGCGGTCGATCCCCGCCGTCTGCATCATATTTGCCACGAGTTTCGCGCTGATCGGCACGCGCGGGGCTGCTTTGCGGTCTTGGCGAGCGTAGCCGAAGTAGGGCACGACCGCCGTGATCGAGTTCGCGCTAGAGCGCTTCAGAGCGTCTGTTAGGATCAAAAGCTCCATCAGATTGGAGTTTGCGGGCGCGCATGTGGGCTGGATGACGAAGACGTCCTTACCGCGCACGCTCTCGCCGATCTGGACGCTGATTTCGCCGTCGCTGAAGGTTTTGATCGCGCATTCGCTAAGCGGTAGCGAGAGATATTTGGAGATTTTTTTGGCAAATTCGGGATTTGCGGTGCCGGAGAAAATTTTATATCCGCGCATTTTGATGACCTTTGGATTGAAATTTGCTCGAATTCTACACCAAAAGCGCTAAATTTTAGCTAATTCGCCCGCCGCGCTCGCGTAAAATTCATAAGCGAGCATCACGGACCGCCGCACATTTGTGAGATAAATTCTTTAAAATTTCAGGGCGGCTCGACTCGCCGCGGTCTTATTCTGGCGAAATTTGGCTTTGGATTGTAGCCGATACGTGCGCGGGTCATAGTAGACCGCATTTTGTGCTAGTAGCCGCGCAGATGTGGCTAAAACCGTATTGAAAGGTTTTATGAAAGTCTGAGGGAACGCATCAGGCATGGGTACGGCTAAAACCGTATCGCAGAGGGCGGGGCGCCGGTTAGCACGGAATTTTATATTTGCGATACAGACGGGCAGAATTTTATCTTTTAGAGCCGCGGAGATTGTGCGTAAATTTAGATTTGAGTTTGCACGGGATAGACTGCCCGAATACTTTGCGGCGCGCTAAATTTAGGCTGTCGCGGCGCATAAATTTTAGATTTCTTGGGCGGTTAAATTTAAAATGTGCTTTGCTTTGGCGAAAATTTAAAGATCGCTTTGAGGATCAAATTTAAAAGTTCGCTATCTAGATCTTGATTGCGCATCGCGAAATTTAAAATTTATCGTGCGAGCTCCATTCGCCGCGTAAATTTAGATACTGCCTTTGCCGCTTCAATTTTAAAATCGTGCAGGCTCGCTTCGCTGCGTAAATTTCGGAATCGCTTTTGCATGTTTAAATTTTAAAATCGCACGGAGGTAAATTTAATCCGCATAAAGCGCTATTCTGTGATTTTGGTGGGCTCGCCGAAGAGCCTATTCATCTCGGAGATCAAAATTTCCTTGCCATCCTGCGCGCCGTTTGCGAGCTCGGCGAGGCCTGCCTTTGCAGCGCGCACACTCCTACTCGTGTCGCGGGGCTTTGCGGCGTAGTTTTGCGGATCGGTGGATCTTAACAGATCATCCTTCTCCCCGCCGTCATCTCCTGCAGAAATTTCGGAATTTTGCAGCTTGGAATTTGAAGCGGAATTTTGCGAATTGGAATTCGTCGTGGAATTTCGCTGCACAGAATTTTGCGCCGTAGAATCCGCCACGGATTTTTCCAAATTTTGCTGCTCGGAATTTCTTGCCGCATCCGTTTGCAATTTTGCGGCTTGCGCCTCATCTGCGGCGGAATTTATTTGCGGCGCACTACTCTGCTCGCTCGCTTGCGTAGATTCGGGATTGTCTTGCACGCTGCTAGAGATTGAGCTTTCAGTAAAATTTTGCGCCGTGGGATTTGCAGGGCTTTGCGAGCTCGAATTTGCAGGGCGTGTAGTATCGGCGCCGGATTCGGAAGTCGCGCCTTTCGTAGAATTCTTGCTTTGCGTAGCGGTTGCGCCACGTGCGGAATTCCGATCGCGCTCGCTTTGGGCGGGATCATCGCCGTTTTGTGGCGCGCTTTGCTCGATCTTGATGGCCGCGCCCTCGCCGAAAAGCGATTTTAGCACGCTATTTATCGCTCGCGAGCCCTTGCGCAGGTACTCTCTGTCCTGCCCCTGCGCGCGCGAGAGCAGATACAGCGTGCCGCGCTCGAACTTTAAAAATTCCACGCACTTGCTAAATTTCTCGCCCAGATCATAATCGCGATCGTAAATTTTGGCTAAAAAATTCTCGTAAATTTCATTTTGAGCGCCCGTTTTGACGGACGGGCTAGAATTTTGGACCTGCGCGGCGCCTGCGCTAAGTTTTATCTCGCCGCCTGCGTCAGGACTCTGTTTTGCCGCGCCGAAGTTTTGCGCTGAGTTTACGGGACGTTTTGCGTTTGCCGTGAAGCTAGGCACGCCGCTTGTCGCGCCATTCGCCTCGCTCGGTGCAAAAGCCGCACCGTCCGGCTCGCTATTTAGCGCAAAATTCGCGCTTTGGTTGGAATTCGCCCTGAAATTCGGCACGGAGCTTTGCGCGTTTAAATTAGGCGTCGAAGCAGAAGCATAGCTCTCGCCTTGATCCAGCGATCTTCCGACCTCGATCAGCTCGTCGATCTCGCGCAGATTTACCGCCTCCATCATCATAAAAATCATCATAGAGATCGCGTAGGTGTTGTCCGGGCTGATGGCGAGCATGCTCTTAGCGCCCGCTAAAATGCGGAAAAACCGCTCGTACATCAGCAGGCTAAATTTCGCGTCGCGGCGCAGGAATTTATCCTTTAAATTTGCGATCATCTCGTCGATTATCGTCTCGGCGTTGTAGTTTTCGACCTCTTTGATGATCTCGATCGCGCCCGCGCGGTCCTGGCGCAGCACGATGTCTAAAATTTCGCCGATTTTAGCGGGATCGAGCAAGCCCAACATATCGGCGATCGCGCGCTGCGTGATGCCTTCGCGGCTAAAGATAATCGCCTGATCGAGGAGCGTGAGCGTGTCTCGTAGCGAGCCCGAACCGCTGCGCGCTAGAATTTCGAGCGCGCCCTCTTCGTAAGCGATGTTTTCGGTTTTTAAAATTTGCGCAAGGTGCGCTGTGACGGCGCTTTTAGCGATCGGCTTAAAGCGAAAGTGCTGCGTGCGCGATAGCACCGTGACGGGAAGCTTGAGCGGATCGGTCGTCGCAAGGATAAATTTTACGTAGCTAGGCGGCTCCTCGAGCGTTTTTAAAAGCGCGTTGGAGGCCTCTTTGGTAAGCATATGCACCTCGTCGATGATGAAAATTTTAAAGCGTGCGCTTGCGGGATGATACTTCGTCTGTTCGATGAGCTCGCGGATATCGTCGATCTTGCGGTGGCTGGCGGCGTCCATCTCGATGATGTCGATGTGGCGC
>CAUONQ010000122.1:0-4918 GCA_963456995.1 uncultured Campylobacter sp.
TGCTCGTAAATTTCGATACTCTCCTTCGCTCGCTGCGTATCGATCTTCTCCATCGCAAAGCCCACGTGGATCAGCACGTACTCCCCGACCGCCGCGGGCTCGGGGAGTAGATCCAAGCTCACACCGCGGCGCACGCCCAAAGTCTCCACGGTCGCAAAATTATTTTCGTCGATTGAGATGATTTTTGAAGGGATCGAAAGACACATTAACGAAATTCCTTCTTGTATTGTAGGAATTTCAGCCATTTTTCCACGCCCTCGCCGCTTTTGCTATCAAGCGCGATGACGTCGGCTTTCGGATTGAGTTTGTGCACTTCGCGCACTACTTCATCCATATCGAAGTCAAAATGCGGTAGCAGCGCGGTTTTAGTGATTACGACACAGTCTGCGCGGCGAAATATCACGGGGTATTTTGCGATTTTATCGCTACCCTCGGGCACGCTTAGAAGCACCACGTTCAGGTGCGCGCCCACATCGAATGCCGCAGGGCAGACGAGGTTTCCGACGTTTTCTATGAAAACCAGATCCAAGCCTTTCGTATCGATGTGATGAAGCCCCTCGTGAACCATAAAGGCGTCCAGATGGCAGGTCTCGCCGGTGCTGATCTGATGGGCTTGTGCGCCAGCTTTTATGATGCGATCGGCGTCGCGGTTGGTCTCTAGATCGCCCTCGATGACGCCGATTTTAAATTTACCGCTTTTGATAGTCGCCTCAAGCAGCGTCGTCTTGCCGCTACCGGGGCTACTCATCAAATTTAGGCATAAAATTTTATCCTCATCCAGATGGGCTCTGTTGTGAGCGGCCTCCTCGTCGTTGGCGCTTAAAATTTTACTCATCACCTCGATCGTCTTGGCATCGCTGATAGCGACATTTGCGTGGATGTGATCGTGCGCGTCGTGCTCGTGATCGACCCCCGCCTCATGCATATGGGCGTGGGAGTGGACGGTGCCGTCCGCGTGGGTGTGGACATGCTCATGTGTCATATCTGCGTGCGAATGGGCGCCCGCTTCGTGAGTGTGGCCGATGGAACAGCCGCAATCTTTACACATTTTTTCTCCTTGGATAATAAATTTTGCGCGTAAAATACCACGTTTTTGCTTTAAATGGCGTAAATTTGATAAATTTTATATCAAGACGCGAAATTTTATGAAATTTAACAGCGCTTGAAATTTATGCGCTTCGGTTTTATCTAAATTTCATACGTTGTTTGCGAAGGCTTGCCACAACTCGCAAGTAAAGCGCTGCTTTAAATTTAATCGCCTGCTCGCAGCGCCGCACTCTGCAAATTTAGACCTCGCAGCTCGCAACGGCTCAAAATAAACCAGAGATCGCCGTAGATAGAAGCGCGAAATTCAGGACTTGCGAGTGGATTTTATCCCGGCGCTCTACAATCTCGCGCGTGCTCTCCGGCGTGCTGAATATCAACGCGGCGACCATTTTAATATCGATTTTGCGCTAGCTCGGCTTTGCAAATGCGGCACTAAAGCGGCGCCTATAAAATTTAGTCGCGAGCTGCTGCACCGGTTTCGTGCCTGTGCGTAAATTTAAACCCGCGGCAAGAATGCTTTTTGATTAAAATTTAAAAATTTTGCGCTTTCGTTTGCCGCGTAAATTTAAACAAATTTTATTTGCCGCGCCGCGCAGCTGCCCCACCCAAATTCGCTACTCGATCGAGAATCGCGCTCCGCAACCTGCAAAAGTCGCACAGCCTGCGTTTAAATTTAAAAGCGCGTAAATTTAGTACGACACGCTGTTTCAAAAACGTGTAAAAGCCCTACGCTTCGGTGATGATCGCCTTTACGAGCTTGGAAAATTTCACCCCTTTTAGCGCGCCGATTTTGGCGCCGAGCCGCTCGATCTTTGAAATTTTATCCCGCATCGTGATCTCCTCGAAGCAGTGGCGCTCGTCGATGTGGAAGTGGCTGGTGCTGATGATGGTGACATTTGCGTGATGCTCGATCTCTACGAGCTGCTCGATCAGATCGCTTTGGTGATGATCGTAAGCGATGCAAAGCACGCCCACGCAGTCATCCTCGCCATCTCCGTGAAGTACGCCCTCGACCATCTTTTCGCGTATGAGATCGCGGATAAACTCGCTGCGGCTTAGGTATTGCTTGGCGCGCACCATCTCATCGAGATCCTCAAAAAGCTTCGTCGGCAGCGAAATGCTAAATCTTACGGCGCTCTCTTTTTCCTCTTTTTTCATAGCTCCCCTCATTTCGCGTATTTTGAATGTAATTTTACCGAAATTCCGCTCAAATAGTAAGAATTTTGCGCTAATTTGGCTTATTCTTTAAAATTTAAAGCTCCAAGACACCGCGCTTATTTTAAAATTTTGCTCGCGATTTCGCGTTGTATTTTAGTGCTAGCGCGATGAAATTTTACCGGTGCTACGTTATTTTAAATTCTACCGCGAGCTTGCGTCCAATTTTAAAAGTCGGGCGCTAAATAGCGTCTTGGCTTGGGGTTTGCGCAGTATCTAGCCATGCGCCGCAGTAGAATTTTGCATCGATCGCCATAGTAGTGCGCTGTGACGCTATGGCAGGCAACGGCGCGCCGTTAAATTTTAAAATTTTAACGTTCCAGCTGCGACATATAAAGACAGCAAGGCGCAAATTTGTTCGTTACTTTTGCGATTTTAGAAAAGCTAGCCGCGGTGGATTTTATCGCTCGTAGTGTTAGAATTTACGCAAAGCGCAGGCAGGGCGCAGAGTTCATTAAATTTAGCGGCGAGATGAAACTAATAAATTTTACAAAGAGCGAGTTTAACGGCTATAGTTGCGTTTTTTGTGAATGAGCTTAGCGCGAAATTTCGCTTAGATATGCCGCGAGCTGCCCGTATGCGATGCCGCTGTCGTTGCAAGGAACGGCGCGATTTAGATAAAATTTTATCCCTCGTTCGCGCAGCTTTGCGCATGTAAGATTTAGAAGCGTCGCATTTTGAAAGACCCCGCCGCTTAGCGCGACCTCCAGCCCGAAGCCCTCCGCAAACTCCGCGATAAAGTTTGCCAGACCGTTGATAAATTTCGTCGCAGCCAAGCGCGGCTCATCGCTCAAAGCCTGCAAAAACGCCTCTTCGTAATCGATCACGTAGCATTCGCCGCCAAGGCTCCACGGTGCCTCACGACTTGAAGAATTTGCCGTAAAATTTGGCGCAGAATTTACCGCGGTATTTGATATAGAATTCGCTGCAGAATTTGCCGTACTCATTGATAAATTATAATTTATCTCGTTCGTGGAATTTAAACCCCAAGTACTTGCTAAATTCGGAGCATAGGCAAAATTTTGCTCGGCATCGTAGACCTCAGAATTTGATACAGAATTTTCCGCCTTGCCCGCTGCACTGCAAACGCTCGCGGCATTCGCAGCTGCAAATCTTTCTCCGCTGGCAAAATTTGCCGGACAACTATTGCAATCTATAGAATCGCTAAAATTTTCCGCTACGCTCGCCGCGCCGCCGGTAGAATTTCCCGCGCAGACGCCGCCGCTGTCATTACGCTCTGCGCTGCGGATAGGATTTTTTGCGGCGACAAATTTCTCGCTCGGGCTTGCTACGCCGCCGACGAGGCTTTTCTCGCTCAAAACCCCTACCCTATTTGCCCTTTTTAGCGCGAACCTGTAACTCTGCTCGCAGCCCTGGATATAGAGGTTCTCAAGTCGCATGCCCGCTTCGCCGTCGAAGCTTACGGTTCGCAGGCCGCAGATCACCGCCGCAAACGCGTCGAATAGCCGCCCGAGCGAGCTTGAGCGGACGGAACGCAGCGCGATTTTTTCTAAATTTGCTACTTCGCTCACGTTAAATTTTGCTAAAAACTCGCGCGCAGCGCCCTTTGCATTAAATTTAAACACGAGCGCTAGCGCAAGTTTGTAGATGTTTTTGATCGCATTCTCGCCGCCTATAAGCGCGATTTCGTCGAATTTCGCCACGCGTTTGAAGCCCAACTCGTTAAAAATCATCACCTCGCCGCCCCAGATCGTGCCGTCCGTGCCGTAACCGGTGCCGTCGAAGCAAAAGCCGAGGTATTTTTTGCCGCTAAAAAGAAGATCGTTTTGCGCCAGATTCGACACCAGATGCGCGAAATGGTGCTGGTAGCGAACCACCGGGTATCCGCGCTGCTCGAAAAATCGCGTGTGCGAAAACTGTGGGTGCAGATCCGCGATGACGGCGTCGAACTTCAGCTCGTAGGCGCGCACGAACATATCCAAAAGTGCGAAAAATCGCTCATTCGTGGCGACGTTTTTAAGATCGCCGATGTAGGGCGAGATGAAAATTTGCCCGTCTTTGTAGATCGCAAACTCATTTTTAAGCTCCGCTCCGAGCGCCAGGAAAGTACCTTTGGCACGGAATTTGCTAGGGAAAATTTTTGGGTTCATTCCGCGAGATGTTCGCAAAAACAGAGCGCGATCTAAAGCGTCCGCTTCGGCGGAAAAATTTGTGTAGCTCACCAAATTTGTGCTACTTGTCGGTTTTGCGGCATTTGCAAAATTTACGGGGCTTGTAAAATTTGCTTCGTTTGCTAAATTTGCGAGATCTGCGGCGCAGGCGGATTTCGTTTCGCAAACAGGTTTCGCTTTGGCGGCGGAATTTGCATCGTTTTGGTTTTTTTGTGGCGCCGAATTTGCGGAGTCGCGGCTGTTTTTTGAAGTGAAATCTGCGGCGTCGTAACTTGTATCCGTATCGGAAGGTCTTTGCGAGTTCTCTAAATTTTGCTCGCCCGCAAAATTTTCCTTAAAATTTTGCGGTGCGATAAGGGTTTGTACGGCCGCAGAATTAGTCGCAGAATTCTGCGCTAAGATTAAATTTTGCGCGGAGTTTTTCATCTCGCTGCAAGTCGGAAGCGACTCGGAAATTTTGCTCGAATTGCAAGCCATTTTTAAATCAGGCGCTAAAGTTTGCGCTTCAAACGGCGGTAAAAAGG
>CAUONQ010000123.1:0-4906 GCA_963456995.1 uncultured Campylobacter sp.
GCTCTAGAGTACGATAAAATTTACGCAAAGCTTGCTTTTAATGCGAGGCTTTTAGAATTTTAACTTATTAATGAGCGTGGAGGAAAAATTTGATCGAAAAAATACAGCAAACAACGATAACTAAAGATGATTTTTTGGGTATAAACTTGGACGAAATACTCAAAGACGCAAAATATTTTGACGCTTACAGTTTTAAATTTGCGGACTTGTGCGAGGAAAATTTTAAAAACGGGGATTTAAAAGTAAGTAAGGTATTTTATTTATTAAGGGACGCTTGCTCTATGACCTTAAAACCTAAAAGCACAAATGAGCCGTACGAAGCCGGATGCATCGCGGGCGATTGCAGATCGGCGATATTAGATGATTTTACCGAGCAGGATTTGGAATTTTTCGAGAGTATTTTAGATGAAATAACCGATTGCAAACTAAAATCAAGGATCGCCGATATTTTATGGATTTTAAAAAGTCCCAAAAATATCAAATTTTTAGAGATCGCCGCAAATGAATACTCGAAAATCTCTCTAGAGCCAAAGTCGCTAAACAAATTTAATATAGATGCTTTTGAAAGGGCTATCAGGCTATCGCGATTATCCAAAATCACAAAAAATCAATACGCCGAAATATCGAATAAAATTTTAGAATGTTTTAATAAGGCGGAGCCAACCGATCAATACTACTGCTTAAGGATGTCGTATTTATTGGATATTACTAAGTTGGACAAAAAACTGCAATCAAGCGTAGCTGAAAAATTAGAAAATTTTGCCGATGCTTTTGCCAAAGAGGAAGAATTTATAGCGGCTATAGACTATTATCAAGAGTCGCAAAAATGGTATAAGAAGCTCAAAAATAGCTCCAAAATAGCCGAAACTGCACTTAAAATAGCTAATATCTTAATAGAAAAAGCAAAAGAAAGTAGCGCTATATCGTCAAAAATAGACCTAGAGCAAGCACTAAAAGAGCTCAGAAGCATTCCTACAAAAGATAGAAATGAGCTCGGAATCGATCAAAAAATAGACGAGATACGTAAGCTAATGGGGCAAAATAACCAAGATATTATAAGCGAAATGAGTTTGATTGCTACCGATAAGATCGATATTTCGCGTTATCAAAATAATGCAAAGCTAGCAGTAAAAGGCAAGCAACTATCTGAAGCGGTATTATGCCTAGCTAATATCACAGCAAATCCACTATATGAAGAGATCAAAAAGTCATCCGAGAATCTTTTAAAGAAGTCTCTTTTTTCAAATCTTATTACTCAAATTTACGTAGATGCCGGCGGAAGAAAATTATCGCAAATAACTACAAAAGATGATCGATTAGAACATGAAATGTACCAGCAATACTATATACATGTCGAGTTGGCGGTAGACTGCAGTATACTACCCGCATTTTGGCAAATTTTAGAGGAACATAGAGTGTCTATGCGTTTAATATATGATATTTGCAGAAATTCTAGCGTGGTTCCGGCTGACAGGACAGATATTTGGGCGCAAGGTTTATATTGTGGCTTTGATAGAAACTTTTTGGTTTCAAGCCATTTGTTGATACCTCAAATAGAGCATTTGGCGAGAATTTTACTACAACAAGAAAAAATTCCTACGACTACTATCGATGAATACGGCGTAGAATCGGAAAAAAGCATAAACGCACTTTTACAAGAACCAAAAATATATGAATTGCTCGGGAGAGATTTGACGGAAGAGCTAAAATTTTTACTAACGGAGCCGATGGGACTAAACTACAGAAATAAAATATGTCATGGACTGGTCAGCGAATCTCCAAACAGTGCTGATGTTTATATTTGGTGGCTTTGCCTTAAACTGGTGGTTAATAATTGTGTTTTGTATACAATATAGCACCAATAAATTTAAAATTTTAAGCATAAAATTTTGAACTAAAATCTCTAAATTTTAAAATTTTAATGCGATACGAGCTTGCCAGCTCGCTTGTTATAAGGTTCGTAAACTCCGCCGCCGCAGAAGCGACGAATTTATTCGATAAAAATAAGACAAAATTTTCTCTAGAGAGCGCCCGCAAAGAATTCCGATATTAGCGCGACTGAAACGCGCTATGTTTGAAATCCGAAACCGATGAGGTGCGGCGAAAGGCTAGCCGCGAGCTTTGGCGATGCACGCTTCGATCGCCGCCATCACCGCTGCGCGAAACCCCGCCGCCTCGAGCGCCGCGAGTCCCTCTATCGTCGTGCCCGCAGGCGAGCAGACCGCGTCTTTAAGCTCCGATGGGCGCTTGCCGCTTTGTAGCAGGCGCGCCGTGCCCTCTACTGCCGCCGCTACCGCGTCGTAGCACAGCGCCCGCGGCAGTCCGCCCCGCACGCCCGCGGCCGCCGCCGCCTCGATAAAAGCGCACACATAGGCAGGCAAGCTGCCCGCAATCCCCGTGAATGCGGCAAAACCAACCTCGTCTATCTCGTAAAATTTGCCGATTTTGGCGGCTAGCGCTCGCACGATCTCCCGACTGGCCTCATCAAAATACTCGCCGTAGCACAGCGCCGTAGCCGATGCGCCGATGCCCGCGGCGACGTTTGGCATCGCGCGGGCTACGAAAACGTCCGCACCTACGATATTTTGGGCACGCTCCAGCTTGAAATTCGGCGCCAAAAGAAGCAGAATTTTGCCCGCAAGCTCGGGCGCGATCAGGTGCAAAATCCCTTCGTAGCTAGCGGGCTTGGTCGCGAGCACGATCATATCCGCTGCGTGCGCCAGCTGCGTCTCGTCTTGTAAAATTTGCACGCCGTAGCGCTTGCGCAAAAATTCGTTTTTACTTCTGGCATAAGCTAGGACTTGAAACTTCGTATCGGAGCCGGACTGCGCGCAAGAGGAATTTTGCCCGTCGCTAGCGGAATTTTGTATATTGGGCTCGGAATTCCGCCCGCAAGCGGTAAAATTTTGAGCATCGGACATAAAATTCCGCTCGCCGCGCGCGAAATTTTCTTTATCCTCTGCAAAATTTTCTGCGCCCGCCGTGCAATCTCGTCCGCCGACTCCGCAAAGTGCCGCGATCATCGCCTCGCCCATATTTCCGCCGCCGATAAATCCCACTTTCATTTTCGCTCCTTCAAAGCTAAATTATGCCTCAATGATAGCTCAAAATTTCTTTATCCGCCCTTGCGGCGCGCGGTTTATCTACGTAAAAGCAAATTTTAGCTACAATCTCGCCTAAATTTTTAAAAAAAAGGATGCGTTATGGCAATAAATGTTTTTTACGACAAAGATTGCGATTTGGGTTTGATCAAGGCTAAAAAGGTCGCTATGATCGGTTTTGGCTCGCAGGGGCACGCTCACGCCGAAAATTTGCGAGATAGCGGCGTAGAGGTTATCGTGGGCCTTAAAAAGGGCGGCGCGAGCTGGAGCAAGGCCGAGGCAAAGGGCTTTAAAGTAATGAGCGTCGGCGAGGCCACGAAGGCTGCGGATCTTGTGATGATTCTAACGCCCGATGAGTTTCAAAGCGACATTTTCAAAGCGGAGATCGAGCCAAATTTAAGCGAGGGCAACGCGATTGCGTTCGCGCACGGCTTTAATATTCACTTCGGACAGATCGTCCCTCCAAAGGGCATCGACTGCATTATGATCGCTCCGAAAGCCCCGGGTCACACCGTCCGCAACGAGTTTGTAAGCGGCGGCGGCGTACCGATGCTGATCGCCGTTTCGCAAAACGAAAGCGGCAGAGCCAAAGAGCTTGCTCTAAGCTACGCAAGCGCGATCGGCGGCGGCCGCACCGGCATCATCGAAACGACTTTTAAAGCAGAGACCGAGACCGATCTTTTCGGCGAGCAGGCTGTACTTTGCGGCGGACTTTGCGCGCTCATCAACGCGGGCTTTGAGACCCTCGTCGAGGCGGGATATGAGCCTGAGATGGCGTATTTTGAGTGCCAGCACGAGATGAAGCTGATCGTGGATCTCATCTATCAAGGCGGCATGGCAGATATGCGCTACTCGATCTCAAACACCGCAGAATACGGCGATTACGTAAGCGGCAACCGCGTCGTAAACGAAAGCAGCAAAGCGGCGATGAAAGAGGTGCTAAAGGAGATCCAAAACGGCAAATTTGCAAAAGACTTCATCCTCGAGCGCAAGGCGGGCTACGTGCGAATGAACGCCGAGCGCAACATCACGGCAAATAGCTTGCTTAGCAAAACCGGTGAGAAGCTTCGCGCGATGATGCCGTGGATCGCCAAGGGTAAGCTCATAAACAAAGATAAAAACTGATTTCGGCTGAGCTTTGGCTAATACAAACTCACGAGGGCGCCGCAAAAAGCGCCCAATCAATTACATAGCGATCACCTTTGTCGTAATCTTATGCTTTTTAAGCGGTGCGGTTACCTACGCGGTTTTGGATCTCGTATTTTCGGGCAATAAAGCCGCATTGCAGCAAAGCTCGCGCAAACAAACTCCCGAGAGCGCTTCCGATTCTCGCGGTAAAAAGCCTCGTTTAAGTGCTGCGGAGAAGGAAGCGCTGATTCAAAAGGAGCTTGATAAGATCGCCGAGCAAAACGTAACTGCGCCGAAGCTTCCCGTAGAGCCTGCATCGCAAAATTCCGCAGGACAAAATTTAGCGAGGCAAAATTCTGCAAACGACAATTCGCAAAATTCCGCAAATTCCGTTGCTGCAAATTCGGCAGGCGACGGATCGGACGTAAATTTTACCGCGGCAAATTCCGCTTCAGAAAATTCCATAAATTCTACCTCGCAAAGCTATGCTTCTAGCGGCGCAGACGATCTTTCTAAATCGCCGCGCAAGGCTTTGCCCGCAGGCTGTCGCGCAAAGCTAGCGATCATCATCGACGACGTAGGCACCGACGAGCAGGCGCAAAAGCTCATTGCTCTTCCCGTGCGCGTGACGCCGTCCATCTTCCCGCCCGAGTATCAGCGCAAGGACACGCGCACGG
>CAUONQ010000124.1:0-4906 GCA_963456995.1 uncultured Campylobacter sp.
CATATTAAAATTCGTGCGAAATTTTAAACAGAATTTTACGCATAATTTTGCGTGTTTAAAGAAAAGCTGCAAGAAAAATCCCACGCAAAATATTAAGTTAAACCGGGCTCTAAATTCTACTCAAAGCCAGGCGTCAAATTTTAAACGGAATTCCACGCAAAATCCGGCATCAAATTCCGCGCCAAATTTTTCTGCTACAGGCGCAATACCCGATCTAGCGCAAAATTCTAATAGCGTCCTCGCGCAAAGTCAAGGACAAAATTTCTCGGCTAAAATCGCGATAAGAAATTTTACTCAAGCCTTATCTAGAGTATTCGCAACCGTTAAGGAAAATTTTATCTCACGCGCGCTACCTATCAGCCTACGCGTGACGCTTTATTACAGCGTATTTATTTTGGTGCTTGCAGGCGCTATTATCGGTATTTGCGGCTATATTTTAGACGAAGTATCAGGAAGCTCCGTCAGCCAAAAAAAGCTTGCCCGCTTAGTGCAAAAAGCCGCGCACGAGGGAAAATTTAAAAGCTTTGATGACGGTGTATTTTTCTACGAGCATGACGGACAAGGCGGCGTGATCGCGGGGTTTGTGCCCAAAGGCTTCGATCCTGCGCTGCCGCTCTCGCCTCAAGGCGCGCGCGAGGTGGAGCTTGACGACGACGAGTTTTTCTATTACGACGCGCAGATCAAAGGGCGCAGCGCATGGATACGCGGCGTAATCGCTGTTAGCGAGTTTGAGCTTGCGATGAAGCGCGTGATGCTAATCGCTCTTATCCTATCGCCGCTATTTGTAGTGCTAGTCATCTACGGCGGCTACGCGATCATAAAAAGAGCGTTTAAGCCCGTGCGCACTATGTCGCGCACAGCTAGCGAGATTGGAGCTAGCGGCGATTTTACGCGGCGAATAGAACTACCGCGAGGCAAGGATGAGCTAAGCGCGCTCGCAGCTACGTTTAATGAAATGCTAGCATCGCTGCAAAGCGCGTTTGAGCGCGAACGGCAGCTAAGCGCCGACCTTTCGCATGAGCTGCGTACGCCCACTGCCGTCATACTGGCTCAAAGCGACTACGCCCTAGCCTACGAGCAAGACGCGAGCGAGGCGAAGGAGAGTTTCGCGGTCGTCAACAATCAAGCGCGTAAAATTTCGGCGCTAATAGAGCAAATTTTAGAGCTTGCTCGCTTACAGCGTGGCGTGCGTTTGGCACCCGTAAGCTTAAGTAGAATCGCAAACGAGTGCGCGCAAGACTTTCAGCTTTTGTGCGCGCAAAAGAGGCTAAGCTTTAGCTCGCAGATAGCCGAGGGCGTGCGCGTAAACGGCGATGAGCTGCTTTTGATCAGGCTGTTTAACAATCTTTTAAGCAATGCTTTAAAATTTACGCGCAGCAGCGTCGTTTTAGAGCTTTGCGCGAGCGCAGACGCGTGCGAACTTAGCATAAGCGACGATGGAGAGGGCATAGAGCCTGCTTTGCAAACTAAAATTTGGGACAAGCTCTATCAAATCGAGCGTTCCAGAAATCGCGAGCAAAATAGCGGTGCAGGGCTCGGGCTAGCCATCGCCTCACAAATCGCAAAAATCCATGGCGCGCAGATTTCACTACGTAGCGAAGTAGGACGCGGAAGCAAATTTAGCGTAAAGTTTAAGAAGGTTTAGGCGGTTTTGTGGGCTTGGTGGCGTAAAGAAATGCTGGGCGGCGAAATTCTTAAAAATTTTATCGCCTATTGTTGCTTAAAATTTAACGACTATAACCGTATATAGGGGCGATGGTGTAATTTTAAAATTAGGCCAGCGTCGCCAATAATATCGGATGATTTTTGCGATAGTCGTGCGCTTTTAAATTTAAATGGGCCAAATTTTAAAATTTAGTTTTACCGCGAAATTCCGCGGCGAATTAATAAGGCAAGGCGCGGCATTTTACCCTTGGGCGAAGTGATAAGGCAAGCGCTTTAGAGCTTAAGTGGGCCGGCGCGGGTAATTTAAGAATTTTGAGGTATGCGGCAAAATAAGCCTTCGCTGAAATTTCACGGCGCAGTATTACAGGATAAACCTTTACTAAAATTCTAAGACGCCACATTCGGCTCTAGAGAATTTAAATTTAGGAGTATCTAGCGACCAAGTAAAATTTAAATACGGAGCAAAAAAGACGGACTGAGATTTAAGGCCGCCTACATAAGCGAAATTTTGTATTTTTGCCTGCTTCGTCCTCGTAGCTTACGGCGATATAATCAAAGCCGTTTGCCTTAACCTCCTGTTACGCGAGGCAGCCCCGCCGTTTATTAGTATGACCCTACCTCGCTCGTTGGTCTCGTATTCGTCCATTTAGTCGTCGTAGTGGGTGCTATAGCCAAATTTTACGAGGATCTTGCACGGCGGTAGGTTAAATTTCACTAGCTCGCGACGAGTTACTTTTCCTGCGCCATATTCGTTGCAAAATATCGCACCTTAGCCGTGCGAAGTGCTGTTAAAAAGTAAAATTTCCTCGCCCGTTTTCATGTATTTGATTGCGAACTTGCGAGGTATGAGCTCGCCCTCATAAGTCCGCAGGGATGGACTTTTCTAAATTTTTCGCCCTGCCTAGGATCGTAATCGCTCTGCGCTCGCATATATTTACGCACCTGTAGCAAAGCGTGCACTCATCGCCGAATTGCGCCTTTTTGCAAGCGAGCTTTATGTTTCGCATCGGGCAGGGTTTGACGCAAGCCCCGCATCCGCTGCATCGCGATGGATCGAGGCTCGGCTTGCGCTTGGCAAAGGGGCTTTTGTCCCAAATTTTCATCCAAAGTCGCTGTCCTAAAAACCCTGCGATACGACAAAGCGCGCTCAGCCCCTCTTGCGGCGGACGGCCTGCGATAAGCGCCTCCGCAACGCGTCTGACTTTAGCGTCCGCCTCTTTGATTATGCGCTCGTTTTTCGCTTGCGAGTAGCCAAAAATCGCCACGTCGAGGATGAACGCGGGCATTTTGATATGAGCACCGCCCGTTATGTTTGCGCCGAATTGTTTTAAAACTCTAGCCGCACACCCCGTCCCATCGCCGCTGAAAATCTCCATCGTAGCGAGGATGAATACGTTTTTGCCGCTAAAGCTCGCGCCGTTTTGGTAGAGGAAGTCGCGCACGATACGCGGTAGGTCGCTAAAATAGACGGGATATGCCAAAATGACGTCATTGTGGTGCTTTAAAAGCTCATTGCAAGCCTTGCTCTCGATCGAGACGCAGACGCCGCCAAGATGAGCGATGAGCCTACCCGCGCAATGCTTCGTGTTGCCCGTGGCGCTAAAATAGATTGCTATCATACGCGTCTCCCAAACTATGCGAATTTCGGTAAAATTTAACCCTTACCGAATAAATAGAATTTTACGCTTCTTTTGCATTGCATAAAATTTTAAAATTTAGACGTGACGGCGAAATTTAAATATGCCGTCGCGCCCTAAAAAAGCAAAATCAATTCAGATATTTTCTGCCGCCACCATGCCAAAAACCATACAATCAGCCATGCTCATAGTACCGAGTCTACTTGCGCCGTGAACGCCACCGGTGATTTCGCCCGCTGCATATAGCCCTGCGATCGGCTCGCCGCTAGCTGCGTCGATAACCTGGGCGTTGGTATTGATCTGCACGCCACCCATGCAGTAAAGAATTTTCGGGCTTGTTTGGCATGCATAAAATGGAGCTTTTGATACGTCGATACCGCCTACGTCGGCTTTTGTCAAAGGCTTGCCAAACTCCGGGTCACTTCCTGCTTTGACATAGCCGTTAAAATCCGCGACGGTTTTTAAAAACGGCTCCAGCGGAATTTTATAAAATTTTGCAAGCTCTTCCAAGGTATTAAATTTTTTAATTGAGCCTGCTTCTACACCTTTTGATGTATAGACCGGATTATTTGCATCAACTGCGGCTTGATCGCAGATATTTACGGGGTAGTTGTCGTTATTTTCGCTCTCCGCCATGCATTTAAAGATCGCTTCGGTTTTGATCTTGCGCCCGGCGTGCTCGTTCATAAAGCGTTTGCCCGTCTTTGGATCGACGGTTAGACCATAGTCGTTAGCACAGTGATTTGAAAATAGCGCGGAAGTACCAAATCCCTTCTCGCTAGGATTGGTATAAGGATTTAGTTGAATCCAGCTGAGTTGCAAAGGATTCGCACCTAGCTTCATCGCCGCGATAAGCGCACCTGCGGTAGCACCTGGTTGGCTTACGGTTTCGATATTGTCTTTTAGATACGGCACTTGCTGAGCTCGAAACCATTTATCTGAGCTGTATCCACCCGCAGCCAAAATGACACCATCTTTAGCTTTAAAAAATTTTACTTCGCCGCTTTTGTTTTCCCTATCATCGCTAGCAAGCTGCGGATCGAACTTATATTCTTCGCGACACCTTACGCCTACGACGCGACCGCTGTCATCCACGACAAAATCATCAAATTTAGTACGCTTCTTGATTACAGCATTTGCATTTTCCTCAATTGCCTTATGCATCGGCTGGATGTAGCCCGAGCCGCTAGCATTTTTGGCCTGTACGGCGCGCTTTAGCGAGTGTCCGCTGGCAGATATCACCTTGCCCGAAAACTCCACTCCGATGCTTTTTAGGTATTCAAAAGCATTGCCTGCGCGGTCGTAGATGACGCCTAGCAAATCTACGTGATTTAAATTTAGCCCGTCTTTTAGACAATCTGCGATGAAAGCCTCCTTACTATCCGTGATGCCCGCGGCTTTTTGGAATTCGTTATTTGGCACTGCCATATTGCCGGCGTTAATAACGGAGTTGCCGCCCGCACGGCCCATCTTTTCGATCATAAGCACCTTTTTGCTACGCTTAAGAGCCTGAAGTGTCGCCATCGAGCCTGCAAAACCGCTACCGATAACGACAACGTCATATTCTTCGTCAAATTTTACGTCTTTGGCGTTTTGTACTGCAC
>CAUONQ010000125.1:0-4879 GCA_963456995.1 uncultured Campylobacter sp.
CCCGCATCGCCGTGAAATTTCTGCCCTCGCGTAAAATTTCGACATCATAAATAAAATTTCATAAAGTGCGAGATTTTAAATTTTAAATTTAAAGACGAGCATAGAATTTATAAAATCAAATTTTAAAATTTCACTGCCCGGTCATGGCGGCAGTAGGGCAAAATTTTACGCTAGCGCGCTAGCTGCAATTTTAAAATTCTAGAATTCGTTGTGATTCCATCGCGCGTAAAAATTCCACTAGAAGTAAAATTTAAAACATTAAAACCTCATAGCGGTGCAAATTCCAAATCATTAGAATTTTATGACATCACAAAGCCTCAGGCATCAAAATTCATTTGCGGTGTATTATGCCACGATGCAAAATTTTAAAATTCAGCGCAATCGCGAGCCATAAAATTCTATAAAATTTTGCAGGACTTCAAAGCCTAGCTGAAATTTAAAGATAAATTTCATAAATCCCTAAAGCCTCGGCAAACTGCGAAATCCGGGCGAAATTTCAAAATTATTATTCTGAAATTTGGGCCCCACCTATCTAAAGTCTAGCCGATTTGCCCGAGCGGAAATACGCCGCGATCGCAAGGGCCACCATCGAAGCGACCATCACATACGCCCAGCCGGGCACGGGGATACGCTCGCCGCTAGCGTAGGAGTGCATGCCGCTTAGATAAAAATTTACGCCGAAATAGGTCATTATGACGCTAAAATACGCAAACATCGAGGCTGTGGCAAAAGCGAATTGATTATTGAGCTTAGGCATAAATCTAAAATGCACGACCACCGCGTAGATAAAAATCGTAATGAGCGCCCAGGTCTCCTTCGGATCCCAGCCCCAGTAGCGCCCCCAGCTTTCGTTAGCCCACACTCCACCTAGGAAGTTGCCGACCGTCAGCAAGCAAAGACCTAGGATCATCGACATTTCGTTGATATGCGTGGCTTCTGCGATATTGCGAGCGATTTCGGGGTTTTTCTTGTCGAATAAAAACATCACGAGGGTAAAAATTCCAAGCAGCATGCAAAGCCCCAAAAGTCCGGAGCTGGCGGTAATTACCGAGACGTGGATCGTAAGCCAGTGCGATTTTAGAACCGGCTGAAGATTGGTGATCTGCGGATCGATATCGCTAAGATGCGCAACCATCAGCGTTATGCCCGCCATTATCGACGTTAGCGCCAGCGAAATAGCGGATTTGCGCGAGAAAAATATTCCGCTTAGCGACAGCGCCCACGCGATGTAGATGAGCGATTCGTAGGAATTGCTCCACGGCGCATGCCCCGAGACATAGCCGCGCAGCGCAAGACCCGCCGTGTGTGCGATGAAAGCGACGATATTTACGACGTAAACTAGCTTAAACGCGCCGCCTAAGCGGAGTGCGGGCTTCATCATCCGCAAAAAGATAAATATTAGAAGCAAAAATCCCGAGATAGTGTAGATCGGAAAGAGACGAGAAAAAATTTTAGCCTTATTAAATAAAATTTCATATTTTATCGCGCTTTCGCTAGGCATTAGGTTTGCGCCGTTTTGTGCCTGGTATTTTTTGACGTAGCTTAGCATCTTTTCTGCGCCGCTCCAATCCCCGCTTTCTTGGGCATAGACCACGGACGAAACGAATATTCCCATCATCTTTTTAACTTCAGTTGATTCGTTTTGATCCAGCGCATCGCCTAGATATAGCGGCGAAAGCCACTCGTTATTTTTAGCGTTCTTAACCGGAATAATTCTAAAATAATCCCCCATAAACGCCGAGTAAAAGACGTTTACGCGCTCATTTACCTTGATGATCTCTTTATCTAGCACACCGCGGTTGCCCAAAGGCTTTCGGTTGATCTCCTCGACCATTTTATCGAGCTTGTAGTAGCTCTCGCCGCCTTTAAATTCAAAAAAATCCATCATACTGGCGTGGCTTTGCTTCTCGTCCATACCTAGAATTTTCTTAAGCTCCGGCTCGCTAACCTTGATAATCGGCGCACGCCTCCAGTAGCTTTGATTTAGCATAAACGAAAGCGCAGCGGCGTTATGGTTTAAAATTTCGCCATTTGGTGCCTTATAGTCGTCGGCTCGGTAAATTTTATTTAAAAGCTCCCTGGAAACGGTATCGAAAGGCTCCATTCGCCCATCAAATCCCTGAATTACTAGGCTTGCTAGATCCTCACTAAATTTAGGATCAAATTTCGGCACGGCCAGCTCGCCCCCCATAGTAGAAAAATTATGCGGCGGGACGGAGTCTTGTTCCGCTGCAGATTCTTGAGAAGCGGAGCTTTGCTTGGAATTTTCAGCGGCGGAATTCTGCGCGGAATTTTGCGAAGCTGAATCTTGCACGCTAGCCGGGCTTTGCGGCGCTGAATTTTCTGCGGCTGCGTTTGAGACGGAACTAGAATTTTGAGTCGTGGAGTTTTGTTCGGCATTTGCTGCGCTAGGATACAATGCGGCCAAACTCAAAGCCAATGCGCCTACAAATGCTAATACCGCGCCTTTAGTGCCGCGTCGCGATTTTTTGGCGCGTTTTGATATGGAGCTTTCTGCGGGACTCGCAGGCGCCAAGCTAGATGCGGAATTTTTAGAATTTACATCTTTTTCTCGAGCAAGATGCGTATTTTCGCTGATTAAGCGCGAGAGCTTGAAAAAGCGCGAGCCCCGGTTGAAAAAGTTAAAAAACATCCCCGCGCAAAGCAAAAAATAGCCGATGTAAGTTGGAACTTTGCCGGGGTCTTTATTGACCGAAAGCACGGTGCCGCGCTCGTCTGTGTCGTATGAGCTTTGGAAAAATCGGTATCCGCCGTAATCGAGCACGTGATTCATAAAAATATCATAATCAAAGCTCGTATTGCCGTCTTTTAGCGTGATTTCGCTTTTATATCCGGAGGGCGAATTGGTGCCCGGGTAGCGATCCATCACAAAGTCGCGAAGCGCGATTTTAAAAGGCAGATGAAGCATCTTTGGCGCCAAGGCTACGATGAAATTCTTATCACCCACCTTGTAGCTAGCACCATGCGAATCCCTAGGTACGTAGATTTCGCGACTCTGCCCCGCAAAGCTTAGTGTAGCTACTACGCCGGGCTCGCCCGGTAAATTCGCATCGACCGGGACGAATTTCTCGACCGCGGAGCTAAGCAAGCTAACGGGGGCGAAATTTATTCCGTCAAAGCTGTAAAGCAAGAGATTGCCTAGCGGATTATCCTCGTTTCTCTTAAGCGGCGCAGTGCTCATATCAGCCATTTTAGTGGCGTTTATATCAAGACTTGAGTTCAGATAGAATTTGCCGTCTTTAGATTTTATGTAGATGAAATTCTTACTTTTAGGCTCTGCGTTAAAAGTGATACTAAGCTCGCCTATATCCATGCTTTCGCCTGATTGCAAGGAGACATTTTGGCTGCCGACATTGTTTGAAAATAATAACTCCACGCGCGCAGGAGCCTGTCCGGTCGGATCTTGCACCCATTTTAGCTCGCCGTGCTCTATTAGCTCTTTAAATTTTAAATTTGCGATCCTGCCCTCTACGTCTAGATTGAGATCAAAGTTCATCCGTCCTGCGCCGTTTAAAAATTTACTCTCGTCAGCAGATATAAACTCGCCGTCGCTGCCTAAAGTAAGGAGCTGAACGACCTCGTCTTTAGTCGTTACGATCGAGCTCTCGCCGCCCTCTCTTATATGGATATTGCCCTCAAAGCCGAAATATCTAGTCAAAATCGCTCCAGCAAGCATAAACAAAAAGCTTACGTGAAAGATTAGCGCAGGCAGCGTGCGAAGCTTGATCATGCGGTAGCGATAGATATTGTAGCTTAAATTTATTCCCAAAAGCACCATCAGCGCGCCAAACCACGCAGTAGAATAAACCATCGCCCAAGCCACTTCCGTGCCGTAAGCGGTCTCTACGAAAGTGGCGATCGCACAGGCTAGCGCCAAAATCAGTAGCATCACTGACGCGCACTCCATACTGAAAAATGTCTTCATTGATTTCCTTTAGATTTAAGAGGGTTTTCAAAATCGCGAGATTTTAGCAAAAATTGCTTAATTTTTCATTTTATGACCTGCAAGCGCACACCTACTAACGTAGTGCGAATATGCGTTAAGATGCTTTTATAAAGCGGTAAAATTCTCGCCTTAGGCATTCGCTTAGGAATTTAACGGCGCGGATAAAATTTTATAAAATGCTGCGGAATTTAGCGGAATTCTGTTAAATTTCGTGCGTCATCTCATCGCGTAATTTCTAATTTAAAATTCCGCTGCGATAAAATTCTATCTTTGCGAAATTACTTCTTATTTTTTGCCTTGGGTATATGCGAGCTCGCATACGTCGCCCACGGCTTGGTGGCACGGGATCGCCGAGATCGAGTTATTAGGCGAGCCGTCGATCACTTTATCCGAATAAACCAAATAGATTAGCGAGCCCTGCACCGCGTCGTAAAGCCTAACTACGTGGGTCTTTTTGAAGATTAACGAGCTGCGTTTTTCAAAAATATCCTCTTTCTTCAGCTCCTCTTTGATGATGATTTTAGGCGCTGTCTGCACGCACGACACAGAAGCTTCGGAGCGGTCCTCCTCCACGCCGATGATCTCTTTGGCACCGCCTTTTTTGGCGTAAGAGACGTAGCAGGTCACGCCGTCGATCTTAGGATCTTTAACCGCGATAACTTCGATGCGATCGTCTTTGCCAAAAATTCTAAACGAAGTATTTACGCTACCTACGAGCTCGTAATCGCCCGCAAAAGCAAAAGCCGCTAAAATCGCTGCTAGAATAAATTTTTTCATAATAATCCTTTGGAATTTTAGCGGCGATTTTATCATTTATAATATAAATATTAAGCAAGTTTTTATAAAATACCGCGATTTAAATTTAAAGGAATTTTATGAAAAAGATTATATTTGCGTTGTTAATCGCTTCGT
>CAUONQ010000126.1:0-4873 GCA_963456995.1 uncultured Campylobacter sp.
AAAAACGGATGGAGCGGGAGTTCGTTCGCCCCATCCTGCGCTAGTACGTTAGAATTTTTAGAATTTAAAGTTATAACCTAGATAGAGCCCATGGTTAGTCTCATATACCTTGTCTACGTCCTCTCCGAGCTTACTGGCCTTGTACTTCGTGTAGTCCGCTTTGTAGCCAAACTCGATCTCATTATGCTCATCGAAACTATATAGCCCGCCCAGCTTTGCACCGATGACCCAGCCCGGCACCGTCTTTGAAAGTGACTCGCTGCTTCCGTCAAGGTCATCATAAGAATAAACTTTATATTTCAAAAATGAAACTCCCGTATATGCGCCCGCTACGAGTTTAAAGCCGTTTGTAATCTCGGGCGTAAAATCCCCGCCTACGAGCAAGCTGTGCTTATTCCACTCGTGTTTAAATATGATGTCCTCGTCAGTGCCAGTTTTCGAAGCTTTGAAATCATACAAGTACTCGCCGTACGCCCTAGCTATACCAAAATCATAGCCGCCTTTAAAGCCGAGCGCAGCCTGCCCCTTATTATCTTTGTTCGCGCCAGAATCGTCCTCGTCAGACCATTTAGTAGCGAGGCTGGATTTAAAAGAGTAATCTCCCTCGATACCTAAAAATATCCCCTCACCGAAGCTTGCGCTCGTGCAAGCCGCAGCGGCAAACGCCGCGATTAAAATTTTGTTTTTCACATTTTCTCCTTACAATTTATAATTTCGGGCTTTCCGACGCCTCCGCTTTGCCATTTTACCGCTTGCTATCTTTAAGCTTCTTCCGCCAAGCTCGCTCCTAAGCGCCTTTCAAATGTGTTGATTATAGTGTCCATTTTTTGAAATTTTGATGAATTTCACGACAAGACTTGAAATTTTATCTCACTCGCCTTGGATAAAATTCTATCTCGATTGCCAGCACGGAATTCGACGAAATTCTACGTCGCCGCCCCGTGAACAGCTAGCAAATTTAAACACCGGACACCATTAAAAAATAATCTGTGATGAAATTTAAATCGCCTATTTAGTTGTTCGTTTTTATGTATAATTTAAAATTTACACACGAGATAAGTGCCGTGTTACCGATAGTAACTGCACTTTTAAAAATTTAAGACGATTTGATTTGGAATTTATAAAATTCCCGCCTCATTTTTGTATCATAAGCCAAATCCAAAAAAGGAGTATCTATGGAAGAACACAAAGTGGAGTTACGCAACTCCCGCTTACAAGGGCCGCTGGACTCAGACGTAGACGAGCTGGGTTTAGACAGGCTCACCGACACCGTACCGTTTCCTAAGCGTGGCGTAATTATCATGGCGATTGCCGCTGCTGTGGGTTTTGCGCTATATGCCGCACTACCATTTGAGCCCAATGTCAAAAAAGGCCTTGCACTACTTACTTTCATCGCGATTATGTGGCTTACAGAGGCCGTGCATATCACGGTAACCGCGCTTATGGTGCCGGTGCTTGCGGTAGCTATCGGACTTGGTAAATTCGCTAAAGATGGCACTTTCACGGCTGCCACCATCAAAAGCACGCTTGCAAATTTTGCAAACCCTACGATCTTTACCTTTTTCGGCGGTTTTGCTCTGGCAACGGCTCTGCATATGCAAAAGCTTGATAAAAAGATCGCGATGTGGCTAATCGCCCGCGCAGGCGGTCGCTTGGGTGTAGCTGCGATTTTGATCTGCCTTGCTACGGCGATCCTTTCGATGTGGGTTTCAAACACCGCAACTGCTGCGATGATGCTTCCGATCGCACTTGGAATTTGCGCCAACATGGACGAGAGCAAAGATCGCGGCACGCTCGTGTTTTTGCTTTTAGGCATCGCGTATTCTGCAAGCATCGGAGGTCTGGGCACGCTCGTGGGATCTCCGCCAAATTTAATCGTGGCTCAAGCCTTGCACTACAGCTTCGCAGACTGGATGAAGGTAGGTTTGCCGCTAATGTGCATGATGCTACCGATAATGCTTGTGGTGCTTTATATAATTTTCAAGCCGAATTTAAGCCATAAAATAGAGATGGATCTGGAGCATATCCCTTGGACGCGCGAGCGCATTATTACGATCGTCGTATTTGCTCTAACAGCGCTTGGTTGGATATTTTCGAAGCAAATTTCAGCCCTTGTGGGCTTTAAAGTGGACGATGCTTACGTCGCCATCTGCTCGGCAGTCGTAATCGTCATACTAGGGCTTGCCAAATGGCACGATATCGCAGAAAATACCGAGTGGGGCGTGCTGCTGCTTTTTGGCGGCGGACTTACGCTAAGTGCGGTTTTAGGCGATTCCGGAGCTTCTAAGGTGCTTGGTGATCTAGTCGCGCACACTTTCGGCGGAGCGCCTACTTACATCGTACTTTTAGTAACAGCGGTTTTCATCATCTGCCTTACAGAATTTACGAGCAATACCGCCTCTGCTGCACTTTTAGTGCCCGTATTTGCGGGTGTAGCGGCTCAGATGGGACTACCGAAAGAAACTCTTACGATCATCATCGGCGTGGGCGCGAGCTGCGCTTTCGTAATGCCGGTAGCGACGCCGCCAAATGCTTTGGTTTTCGGTACGGGACGCATCCGACAAATAGAGATGGTACGAAGCGGCGGAATTTTAGCGATATTTTCCGCGATTTTAGTTTCCGGCTACGCGTATATTTTTTACTCGTAAAATTCCGTCAAAATTCTATAGTCCGGGTATCTGCTCGGACTAAATATATTTATAAGATATATTTTTAAACTCCTAAATTTTCGGAATTTTTATAAAAAAATTCTAATTTAATACTATTTTAATCAGTTATCTGTATAATACGCATATTTTACGGAAAGAAGAATTTATGGATTTTGATTTTATAGCTAAATTTAGCCCGATGTTCGTAAAGGCGGGAATTTTAACGCTGAAGCTCGCATTTTACGGAATTTTACTATCCATCATCATCGGTTTTATCTGCACGCTGATAAAATATAAAAGATTGCCGCTGTTAAGCCCGCTTGTAAGCGCATATATCGAGCTATCGCGCAATACTCCGCTTTTAATTCAGCTATTTTTTCTATACTACGGCCTGCCGAAGCTAGGCGTTCAAATTTCGGGCTTTACCTGCGCGATCATCGGACTTGCATTTTTGGGCGGAAGTTATATGAGCGAGAGCTTTAGGCTCGGTTTTGAGGCGATAAAAAAATCCCAGATCGAAAGCGCGATGAGCCTGGGCCTTAGTGAGGCGCAGATAGTGTTTTACGTCGTGCTGCCGCGCGCCTTTGCAATCGCCCTACCCTCCATCAGCGCAAACATCATATTTCTACTCAAAGAAACTTCGATCGTTAGCATCGTCGCACTCGCCGATCTAGTTTATGCCGCAAAGGACGTAATCGGGCTGTATTACAAGACGAACGAAGCGCTGTTTATGTTAAGCATTTCGTATCTGATCATAATCCTGCCGCTTTCGCTCGCGCTTACGCTACTTGAAAAGCGTCTTGCATATATGAGAGGCTAGCGATGGAACTCTTAAGCGGCGAAAATTTAATCAGGCTTCTTGGCGGACTCGGGGTCACGCTGCAAATCGCGCTCATTTCAATCGCGGTTTCGCTCGCTCTAGGCTTGGTGCTTGGAATTTTAATGGCCTCTGGGCGCAGAGCCTTATACATCCCGCTTAAAATTTGCCTGGAGATCGTGCGCATAATGCCACCCATCGTTTGGCTATTTATCGTATATTTCGGCGCGAGCAAGGCATTTGGCATCCACATCTCAAATATCGCAGCTTCGATCATCGTCTTTAGTATCTGGGGCGTTTTTGAGATGATGGATCTGGTGCGCGGCGCCGTGCTTAGCATCCCTAAGCATCAGTTCGAAAGCGCCGAAGCGCTCGCATTTAGCAGATCTCAAATTTATCTCTACGTCATCCTACCGCTTGCGATGAGGCGGCTAGTGCCCGCAACGATAAATTTATTCAGCAGGATGATAAAAACAACCTCGATCGCCGTACTAATCGGCGTCATCGAGCTCGTCAAGGTCGGACAGCAGATCATCGAAGTAAACGTCTTCCGCGACAATTACGCGCCACTAATCATCTACGGAGCGATATTTTTCGTATATTTTTTGATCTGCTATCCGATCTCGGCGCTTTCGAAAAAACTAGAAAATAGGTGGAGCTGATGGAAATTTTAAAAATCGATAAAGTCAATAAATTTTACGGCGAGCTGCACGCGCTAAAGGATATCAGCCTTAGCGTCGCGCAGGGCGAGGTCGTTGTGATCCTGGGCCCTAGCGGCTGCGGCAAAAGCACCCTACTTCGCACGATCAACGGGTTAGAGAAGATACAAAGCGGAAATTTTATAATCGAGGGCGAGCGGATCGATCAAAATTTCAAAGAATGGCGCAGAATTCGTCAAAAGATCGGTATGGTCTTTCAAAGCTACGAGCTTTTCGATCATCTAAACGTGATACACAACATAATCCTGGGCCCGATGAAGGTGCAAAACGTCCCGAAAGAGGAAGCGATAACTCTAGCACGCGAATGGCTAAAGATCGTAGGCCTTGCGGATAAGGAGAACTCCTACCCCAAAGAGCTTAGCGGCGGGCAGAAGCAGCGCATCGCGATCGTACGAAGCCTTGTGATGAAGCCCAAGATCATGCTTTTTGACGAGGTTACCGCGGCACTTGATCCCGAGATCGTGCGCGAGGTGCTCGACGTAATGCTAAATCTCGCCAAAGAGGGGCAGACGATGCTAATCGTAACGCACGAGATGGGCTTTGCGCGCGCCGTAGCCGATCGCATAGTTTTTATGGACGAGGGAAGCATCGTCGAGATTAACGAACCGGAGGCGTTCTTTACCGCGCCGAAGAGCGAGCGCGCGAAGAAATTTCTAAATATGTTCGAATTTAAAAAATAAATTTTAATA
>CAUONQ010000127.1:0-4845 GCA_963456995.1 uncultured Campylobacter sp.
GCGCGATGCTAGTCGATGCAAAGGTCGCTTTCGATCAACACACCAACCAGCCGATCATAAATTTTACGCTAAATTCTCAAGGCGCTCAAATTTTTGGCGATTTTACCGGTAAAAACGTCGGCAAACGCCTAGCTATCGTACTTGATGGCAAGGTTTACTCCGCACCGCGCATAAACGAGCGTATCGGCGGCGGCAGCGGTCAGATCAGCGGCGGATTTAGCGTCGAGGAGGCACATGACGTAGCGATCGCGCTTAGAAGCGGCGCGCTTTTGGCTCCGGTTAAAGTCTCAGAGACACGCAGTATCGGCCCTAGCCTAGGACAAGATAGCATCGATAAAAGTATGGCAGCGCTAAGCCTTGCAGCGGTTGCGATTTTGATCTTTATGATTTTATACTACGGCGTAGCGGGACTTTTTGCCGATATCGCGCTTGTAGTAAATATTTTATTTTTGATCGCTTGTATGGCGCTTTTTGGTGCAACATTAACGCTTCCTGGAATGGCGGGAATCGTGCTAACTATCGGAATGGCGGTAGATGCGAATGTCATCATTAACGAGCGCGTTAGAGAGGTGCTAAGGACGGGAGTTTCAATCCGCCAAAGTATAAATAAAGGCTATGAAAACGCGATGAGCGCGATTGTGGATTCAAATATCACTACGCTAATTACTTCTGCTGCGCTTTATGCTTACGGCACCGGCCCGGTAAAGGGCTTTGCTGTCACGATGAGCATCGGTATCGTAGCGTCGATGATAACGGCGATTTTGGGCACTCACGGAATGTTTGAGTTAGTAATGGATAAGATGGAAAAGAGCAAAAATACCGCGCTTTGGCTCGGTTATAAAGTAAGGGGAGGCGCAAATGCAAGTGTTCGATAAGGGCAAAATTTATGATTTTATGAAATTTAGATATTTTACCTTTACGCTTTCTGCAGTTTTGATAATAGGCTCTATTGCGCTGTTTTTCATCAAAGGTGTCAGCTATGGTATTGATTTTAGCGGTGGTACACTCATTCAGGTTAAATACGACGCTAAAGCACCGCTTGATGAGATCAGAAAGCGCTTCGAAGCGGCAAATTTAGGCAATATCAACGTTACGGAATTCGGTAGCGATCAAGAGGTCACGATTAGATATTCAGGCGCTGCGAGCGAACTGGGCGATAATCCCGCTTTAGCGGCACAAAAAATTTTGCAAGGTAGTGGGAACTTCGACATTCGCAAGGTCGATATCGTAGGTCCTAAAGTCGGCGAGGAGCTTCGCACAAACGGAATTTTAGCGGTATGCGTGTCGTTTGCGCTCATTTTGGTTTATATCACCCTGCGGTTTGAGTGGAGATTTGCGATTGCAGCCGTATTATCGGATCTGCACGACGTCGTAGTTGCCGTAGGTGCGATGATTTTAGCCGGCGTGGATTTCAACCTTGAAATTCTAGCCGCACTACTAACCATAATGGGCTACTCGCTAAACGACACCATCGTTGTTTTCGATAGAATTCGAGAAGGTGTAAAAGATAGTAAATCGATTAAGCTTGATGAGGTTATAAACGAATCAATCTCTCACACGCTATCGCGCACGCTGCTTACTTCGCTTACGACTCTCATCGTCATCGTGATTTTATTCGTTTGGGGCGGAGAGATGATCCACGGCTTTAGCTTCGTGATGCTAATAGGTGTCATAGCAGGAACTTTCAGCTCTGTATTTGTAGCTGCTCCGATGCTGATTTTGTTTAAATTTAATGTCGAGAAATACCGCGCGTTTTTAGCCGAAAAACAGCGTCGTATCAAAGAGAAA
Source organism: uncultured Campylobacter sp. (assembly GCA_963456995.1). Lineage (GTDB taxonomy): Bacteria > Campylobacterota > Campylobacteria > Campylobacterales > Campylobacteraceae > Campylobacter_B. Next base: position 1,789 of record CAUONQ010000127.1, read on the forward strand.
GAAAAGAATCGCGCCATGTATGAAAAAGGCACGGTGTAAGGATAAAAGATGAACTGGGGAAGGGTAATTTACATATTTTTTGCGCTTATGAGTATGACTACGATAGGCGGATTTTTGTATGAGAAGAATGAAATTTTACTTTTCATAGCAACCAGCGTGAATGCAGTCTCGACGCTTTTGAAGGTAGGCGTGCGAAATATGCTAGCAGCTGAGCTTTTTGCAAGCTCGCTCGTAGCGGATCTGCATCTCATACCGGCGTTCGTTTTGATTGTAGTAGCGCCGGGAGATCTATCGATCGTGACCTCGCTTGCCATCGGTGCGCTACTTGCAAACTTTTTCTCGCTAATTTTAATAGCGATCGAATCGGCAAAAACTAAAGACGAATTCTAGGAGCGCAGAATGCCTTACGATAGTAAAAGTATTGAGCTTAAATGGCAGAAAATTTGGGACGAAGAGGGAGTTTTCGAGCCTAAGGACGATTATAGCCTGCCTAAAAAATATATCCTTTCGATGTTTCCCTACCCAAGCGGTCGCATCCACATGGGGCACGTGCGAAACTACAGCATCGGCGACGCGCTGAGCCGCTATTATAGACTACGCGGATACAACGTGCTTCAGCCGATCGGCTTTGATAGCTTCGGCATGCCTGCAGAAAACGCGGCGATCAAACACGGCATTCACCCTAAAACTTGGACTTATGAAAATATCGATTATATGAAAAAGGAGCTTCACCGCCTGGGCTTTAGCTTTTCGGCTCGTCGCATGCTCGCCACCTCCGATCCGCTCTATACGCGCTGGGAGCAGGAATTTTTCATCAAACTTTTTGAAAAAGGGCTTATCTATAGAAAAAGCGCCGTGGTAAATTGGTGCGAACACGATCAGACGGTGCTTGCCAACGAGCAGGTTGAAGAGGGTAGGTGTTGGCGTTGCGGCAACGAGATCGTGCAAAAGCAGATGCCTGGCTACTACCTAAAAATCACCGCCTACGCGCAGGAGCTTTTGGATTGCCTAAAACAGCTTGAGGGCAAGTGGCCCGCTCAGGTGCTTACGATGCAGGAAAACTGGATCGGACGCAGCGAGGGTTTGGAATTTAACTTTAAATTTGACGAACAAAGCAGCGCCAAACTTGGCGGCATCGAGGGCTTTAAGGTCTTTACGACGCGCCCCGATACGATTTACGGCATGAGCTACGCCGCGCTTGCGCCGGAGCACGAGGTCGTAAAGAGGCTTCTGGATAATAATTTACTTGACGCCGAAGCTGCGGCGAAGGTGAGAGAAATTTTAAATCAAAGTCCGCGTGAGCGCCAAGCAAGCGATAAAGACGGCGTGAGTCTCGGAATCAGCGTGCTTCATCCGCTAAGCGGCAGAAAAATCCCCGTTTGGACCGCAAATTTCGTCCTAGCCGAATACGGCGGCGGCGCTGTCATGGCGGTGCCTGCGCATGATGAGAGGGACTTCGAGTTTGCGAAGAAATTTAACCTACCGATCATTCAAAGCATCGCTCCAAAAAGCGGCGATTACGACGCTAGCAAAGCCTACGTAGAGAGCGGAGTTTTGGTAAATTCCGAAGAGTTTAGCGGCATGGATAGCGAGAAAGCAAAAAGCGCCGTTATCTCAAAATTTGAGGAGTTAAAGCTCGGACGCCGCGTGGTAAATTTTAAACTGCGCGATTGGGGAGTGAGCCGCCAGCGCTACTGGGGCGCGCCAATACCTATGATCCACTGCCCAAAATGCGGGCTGGTAAGCGAGGAAATTTCAAATCTGCCCGTAGAGCTTCCGCAGGATATTAAGATTACCGGCAAGGGCAATCCGCTGGATACGCATCCTAGCTGGAAGTTTTGCAAATGCCCTAAATGCGGCGGCGACGGGGTGCGCGAGACCGACACGCTCGATACATTTTTTGAAAGCTCATGGTATTTCGCGCGCTACGCAAGCGACGAGCGGACGTGGCAGCAGCGGGCGTTTGACGAGCAAAGCGTGAATTACTGGATGAACGTCGATCAGTATATCGGCGGCATCGAGCACGCGATTTTGCACCTTTTATATGCGAGATTTTTCCAAAAGGCTCTTCGCGACATAGGCTATCTGCGCGATAGCGAGCCGTTTGAGCGGCTGCTAACCCAGGGTATGGTGCTAAAAGACGGCGCGAAGATGAGCAAAAGCAAAGGAAACACCGTCGATCCGGACGACATTATCGAGACCTACGGCGCCGATACGGCGAGACTTTTTATACTTTTTGCCGCGCCGCCGCAAAAGGAGCTTGAGTGGAACGACAGCGCGGTAGAGGGCGCGTATAAATTTTTAAATCGCCTCTACGATCGCGCCGAAAATGCTTATGCTACGGATAAAATTCCACAGATCGACCACGCCGCTTTAAATAAAGAGGAAAAATATGCCCGCTTCAAAGTTTACGAGGCGCTTAAGAAATCGCAGCAGGTTTATGAGAGCAGCTTTGCTTTCAATACCCTAATCGCCGCGTGTATGGAGGCGCTAAATGCCCTAAACGCGCAGAGCGACAAAGACGTATTTACCGAGGGCTATTTCGTGATCTTAAACCTGCTCGAGCCTATCGTGCCGCACATCTGCGCCGAGCTTAGCGAGCGGCTGTTTAAGAGGCGGAATTTCGGCGAGCTGCGAGTTTGCGAAGAGGTCTTTGAGAGCGATACGATCAAGCTTGCCGTCACGATTAACGGCAAAAAGCGTGCTGAGTTCGAAGTGGGCGCGAGCCTAAGCGAGGGCGAAATTTTAAGCCTTGCAAAGCAAAATTGCGCCAAATGGCTAGAGGGCAAGAGCGTCGTAAAAGAAATTTACGTCAAAAACAAGCTTGTAAATTTGGTGATAAAGTAGGCGAAGATGAGAAAAGTTTTAACCGTTTTTTGTTTGATTTTTTTAATCGGCTGCGGCTACAAGCCCGTTTCGAGGATCGCGAAAGAGACGATGAGCGGAAGCGTATTTGTGGACGTAATGATGAGCAAGACCGATCCGCAAAACACTGTCGCTATCAAAGATGCGATCAGACAGGGTATAGTCCAGCGCCTAGGGATGAGCCTTGCGGAT
>CAUONQ010000128.1:0-4839 GCA_963456995.1 uncultured Campylobacter sp.
CGCGATCGCCCTAACTCGCGCGGACGCGGCCGAAAATTTGCAGGAAAAATTTGACACGTTTTTGTCGCATTTGGGACTTGCAGGCACGTCTGGCGAGATAAAATTTAAACAAGATGTTTATGAGTTTGACGCCGCCAAGCCGTTTTTCGTGATGCCGATCTCCTCGGCGACGGGACAAAATATAAACGAGCTAAAATTTAACCTGCTTGAGCTGCTTAAAAAGGAGCTGTAGGTTGCGTTAAAGCCGCGCCGTAGATGGCTTTTGCGAACGTAGGTCTTAAGCGCGTCCGTATATGCGGGTAAATTTTATGTTTATCGCTCGCAAACGCCGCAAAAAGATAAAAATTTAAGAAGGCAAAATGAATAAAATTTTTATTCTAGTATTTTTATGTTTCGGCGCATACGGTTGTGATCCCGCCGATCCGGTGCCGAAGTTTATGGACTTTAACGATAAGGATCATGGCGGCGCGCTGAGCTTGCAGGAGTGGACGGCGGGCGAGGTGCCGCCTGGGCTGAGAGTAGAGTTAAATCTGCGCTCAGGCTCGGAATTTAAGAGGCTCGATGCTAATCATGACGGCAAGATTAGCCTTGATGAGCTGGGAGCGAAACCGTCTGTAAAGATTTATTGGTCCGAAGATCCGTGCGCTTTTTGGCCGTGGAAGGATCAAAGCGGAGATGAAAATCAAGCCGCCGTCAAATAAGCACAAAAAACGGCAATAATGCTGCCTTTTGCGCGGGGTTTGGTTTGTGCGACGCATATAAATTTTACTTCGCGCGAGCGAGTGCGGACCAGTTTTACTCCGCGAATTGCGTAAAATTTATTTCGCGTGCGATAGGCGTCCGTATGATCGCTCGCACCGCGATTTGGCTAAATTTAAAGGAAAAGAATGAATATAGTTTTTATGGGAACGCCTGAGTATGCGGCTAAAATTTTGCGCGCGCTTGCGGGGGCGAAATTTGAGATCGCAGCCGTATTTACGCAGCCCGATAAGCCCGTCGGCAGGAAGCAAATTTTAACGCCTAGCGAGGTTAAAGTTTACGCGCAACAGCACCTTCCCACCGTGCCGATCTTTCAGCCAGCGAGCTTAAAAGACGAGGCGGTCGCGGCGCAGATAAAAGACTTAAAGCCTGATTTTATCGTGGTTGCCGCATACGGTAAAATTTTGCCGCAGGCCGTCCTTGATATCGCGCCTTGTATAAATCTGCACGCCTCGATCCTGCCTAAATACCGCGGCGCAAGCCCGATCCAAAGCGCGATCTTGGCAGGCGAGAAGCAGACGGGCGTGACTGCGATGCTGATGGATGCGGGGCTTGACACGGGCAATATGCTTGAATTTGCCTACACGCCTTGCGAGGACAAAACGGCGGCGCAGCTGTTTGACGAGCTTGGGGATTTGGCTGGTGAGCTGATAGTGCGAGTGTTGCGAAATTTTACAAATTTAACGCCGCTTAAGCAAGAGGGCGCACAGGCTACGCACTGCAAAAAAATAAGCAAATCTGACGGGCTTTTTAGCTTTGAACAAAGCGCGGAGCAGATTTATAATAAATTCCGCGCTCTAACGCCCTGGCCCGGGATCTATCTAGCTAGCGGGTTAAAAATTTTAGAACTAGAGCTTTTGCGCGAATCTTGCGGGCGTAAATTTCAGCGCGCGGGCGAAATTCTGCACGTAGATAAGCTCGGCTTTTGCGTCGCATGCGGCGAGGGCGCGGTTAAAATCATAAAGGTGCAAGAGCCCGGTAAAAAGCCGGTGGACGCTAGCGCGTATCTAAACGGCAAGCGGCTAAAGATCGGCGATCTGCTATGCTAAGCGGGATTTTAAATTCTCGCGTTTTATGCTGCGTTTTTGATGCTATACGGGGATTTTATTTGCGCCGCACTTTTGGCGTTACGACGGAATTTTGCCTCAGGTATCGCTGCGATCGCGAAGTAAAATTTTACTGTGCGGAATTTCGAAGCGAAGCTCCAAAATCAAGGCTTTATAAAATTTTAAAACCTCGCTTCTATGCTCTAAAATTTTACGCTCGCAGGAGCTTAAAATTTCGCCACCGCGGTTGCAGACTTTGCAGCGTCGCACCGAACACGCACCATTTAAAATTCCATAATTGTACCGCAGAATTTTTTCAAGATAAAGCTTTAAAATTTTATCGAAATGCCGCTGGGAAAATCCGCGTTACCGAAAAATTTAGCAAGATCGTAAAATTTCATCGCATAAAATTCCGCTACTTCGTAAAATTTCATCGTACTAAATTTTATCTTGTCTCAAAACTCTATCGCTACGCGGAATTTAAACGCTTGCAATATTTTAAGGCGAGCCCTTCGTCTTACGCAAGGAGCGGGTTTTGCAAGTAGAATTTGTAGAGCAAATGCCCTCCACGCAGGAGTTTTTGGTGAACGCCGTGCGCGAAGGCAGGATAACGCCGCCTTTTGCGATCGCCGCAAATCGCCAAAGCGCCGGTATCGGCTCGCGCGGCAATGATTGGGAGGGCGTAAGCGGCAATCTCGCATTTTCGTTCTGTGTCGCGCAGAGCGATCTGCCTGCAGATGTGCCGCCTCAGTCGGCGAGCATATATTTTGCGATGATTATGCAGGAATTTCTCGCATCGCTCGGTTCGCAGCTTTGGCTTAAATGGCCCAACGATTTTTATGTAGATGAGCGCAAAATAGGTGGGACGATGACGAATAAGATCAAAAATACCCTCGTCTGCGGCATCGGCATGAACCTGCTCGGTGCGCCCGAATATGCGGGAATTTTAGATATAAAAATCAGCGCAAAAGACGCTATAGAGGGCTTTTTTGCGCTATATGAAAATAAAATCTCGTGGAAGCAAATTTTTAGAAATTTTTCGTTACAATTCCAAAAATCGCAAAAATTTAGCGTTCATCTATGCGGCGAAAAAATTTCACTTGCGCAGGCTAAACTTTGCGAAGACGGATCGATCATAATAAACGAAGAAAGGGTTTATGCTTTAAGATGAGTGAAGTAATTACGATTGCCAATCAAAAAGGCGGCGTCGGAAAGACGACCACAGCGGTCAATCTCGCTGCGTCGCTAGCGATAAAGAAAAAGCGGGTCCTACTGATTGACGTAGACCCTCAGGCGAACGCTACGACCGGACTTGGCTTTAACCGCAGCGACTTTGAATTTAACATTTATCACGTCCTAACGGGGCGTAAGAGCATGTCCGAAGTGATCCAAAAGACCGAACTTGAGTTTATGGATTTAGTGCCGTCAAACATCGGACTTGTAGGTATCGAGCGCGAAGTAAGCGAAGAGAAAGACTTCAAACTAATGCTAAAAAATAAAATTTCCGAGGTTAAGGACAGATATGATTTCATTATCATCGATTCGCCGCCCACGCTGGGTAGCATTACGGTAAATGCCTTGGTCGCAAGCGATAGCGTCATCATCCCGATTCAGTGCGAATTCTACGCGCTTGAAGGCGTCGCGTTGATCCTAAATACCGTAAAAGTCGTCAAGCAAACGCTCAATAAAAATTTAAAAATTCGCGGATTTTTGCCTACGATGTACAGCTTGCAAAACAACCTCGCCAAAGAGACAGTCGCGAATTTACGCGAGTATTTTGATGATAAGCTCTTTCGTATCGGTAAGAGTGATGATCTAGTCATCATCCCGCGCAATATTAAGCTAGCCGAAAGCCCAAGCTTTGGCAAGCCGGTGGTTTTATACGATATAAAATCCGCCGGCTCCATCGCCTATCAAGACCTCGCTAAATCCATAATGGAGCAAAAATGGGCAAGGTAAAAAGAGCGCTCGGGCGCGGGCTCGGTGCGATTTTAGACGACGTAGAAAGCTCCTATAACAGGGAGCTAGAAAGCGGAAATGCCGATAGCTTAGTTATCGAAATCGATGTCGATAAAATCGAGCCAAATCCATATCAACCGCGTCAAAGCTTCGATGAGGAGGCACTTAGGCAGCTAAGCGAGAGCATCGCTCGCCACGGGCTTATTCAGCCTATCATTGTTATTCAAAAAGATGATTCTTACGTCCTTATCGCCGGCGAGCGACGTCTAAGAGCGACGAAGCTTTTGGGCGAGAGTAAAATCAAAGCCGTAGTCGCGGACATAAAATCTCAAAATTTAAGAGAGCTTGCCCTCATCGAAAATATCCAGCGTGAGGATCTAAATCCTATTGAGCTTGCTAAGTCCTATAAGGAGCTTATCGGTGAATATAGGATCACGCAAGAGGAGTTAGCCGACATCATCAAAAAGTCCCGCACGCAGATTACCAACACGCTAAGGCTTTTAAATTTATGCTCCGAAGTGCAAGACGCCATAAGTGCAGATAAAATTTCGCAAGGGCACGCCAAGATAATGGTTGGACTTGAAAAAGAGGATCAAATTTTAGCGCTAAATACCATTTTAGGACAGCGTCTAAGCGTAAGAGATACCGAAAATTTAGTAAAAAAGCTCAAAGATAAAACCGTTCCGAAAGAGAAAAAGCCCGGCGTGGAATTTCAAAGCTTCAGGCCCGAGCTTTTAAAGCTAAAGGCCAAGCTTGATCAATTTGGTAAAATAAGTATCAAAGAGCGTAAAATTTCGATCGAATTTAGCGAAATTTTACAAATTTCCGAGTTTTTAAGAAAAACCGATGATTTTTTATAGTGTATTTTTATTTTTTATATTGTTAAATACATATTTTGTTTAAAACTAACCTGGAGGAGGTGCGATGCTAGCCGTACGTTTGACCGCCATGATAACGCCCATCGTCGGATTTTTCGCTTTGATTTACTTCTTAAATATCCAGCCTTTTATACCGCTAATTTTGCATCTGGCAAAAACAGCTGCTGATATTCAAGAAGGTTAGTAAAATGCGGTGA
>CAUONQ010000129.1:0-4815 GCA_963456995.1 uncultured Campylobacter sp.
GCACAGCGCAAAAAATGCCGCGCTCGCGCCCTTAATAGCGCGATCTTTACTTTCAAAAACAGCTCGCGCTCCCCATAGCGCGCTCATTGCCACAAACAAGCAGACCCGCGCCCCGCCGTGCAAAAAATAGAGGCCGAAAGGGTAAAACACGCTTAAAATTATGGTAGCTGTTTTTAAAAATATCGTTCGTCGCAATCTTTGCAATCCTTAAATTTAGCCGCGAGGGCTTGGTTTTTTTACCACGGCGGTTGGGCTTTTGCTGCTGCGATTTTTAGTTTTACCACGGTGGTTTTTGGTTTCGCCGCTAGCAGCGCAGTCGGCGCGATTTGTACTGTGCCGAGATACTTTAAATTTGACCTCGGCGCCACGGTTTTGTGCGCTATGATTTTAAAATTTTAATTCAGCCGTGCCTGCCGCCTTCAAATTCTAGCCGCATCTTAAAATTTAGCTGCGCTTTCATTTAGCTCGCGGCACTGCGCCCGCGATCAGATCCGCTAAATTTAAATCCAGTCAAATTTTAAAATTTTGAAATTTTATGAAAGCGACGGTCGCAAAAGAAACAGCGTCTTTTAAAATTTCAAAATTTCACCCAGGCTCGCAGATTTAAATTTTAAAATTTTGATCTGCAAAGCGCTTTACATAATAGCCTAAAAGCGGCAGGTAAGCGGGCTTTGTACCGTGTCGCTTAAGCGCTAAGCCCGTAAAAGCCGCTCGCTCCATGCTTTTTCAATTAAAATGTTCGCCGTTTGCCGCGCACCTTTGATAATATGTGCCGCACGTTATCAAAACACCGCGCGCGTTAAACAAAATGCCGCCGTATATTATCCGCTCGTCCGCCGTCTTTGTGCCGCCGCAAAGTAAACTACCCGCGATCTTGCCGCGCCGCACGGCGAAATTTAACTCTCGCCGCCCGTAGTAGTCTCTCCGCTCGCGCCCTGATCGAGCTTTGCGGCTACGGCATCCACGATGTCGCCGAGAGTTTGGATATTTTTAAAATCATCGGGCATCAGCTTGTAGCCCGTGTTTTTCTTGACGTAATCGACCAGATCGATCGCGTCGATGCTGTCAATCTGCAGATCCTCGTAAATTTTAGCCTCCGGCACGACCTTGCTCTCGTCGATCTCGAAAAGCTCCACGAGCGCCTTTTTTAAAATTTCGAAAATTTCATCTTTACTCATTTTTACTCCTATTTTCGGCGATGTATTGCGCCAAAGACGCAACGGATGAGAAAATTTGCTTTAAATTTTGGGTTTTTGAGTTAAGTACGATGCCGTATTTTTTCTGCACCAAAAGCCCGAGCTCCAGCGCATCGACCGAATCGAGCCCGAGCCCGTCGCCAAAAAGCGGCTCATCGTCATTTATGTCGCCGGGTGCTACGTCTTCGAGGTTCAGCCCCGAAATGATCAGCTCCTTAAGTTCCAAAATTTCTTCGTTCACAGATTCTCCTTTTCATATAGATTTGATATTTTTTCGTAGAGTTTGCGCACTCGGATCGGGTTTGGGCGATCCGGCTCAAAGCCCGTTAGATCCAGCGCACACAGCTCGTAGAGGTCGTATTTCATCCGAACCTCGGGCGTATCGTACCATACTTGTCCTTTTTTTAGGCTTTTAGGATCCATTTTTATCGCGACGCAATTCATATTTTTTGCGAAATTTATCGCGATGTAAAACGCCGCTTTGTGCATGGCGATGCGATCCGCGGTGCGCGTGCCCTCGGGGAAGATGATTAAGCTTTCTCCTCGCTCAAGGGCGCTGCGGCACGCATCTATCATCGCTTCCGAGCCGGTGTTTGGGATGTAGCCCGCGGCTGCGATGGCGGCGGAGAGGAAGGGGTTTTTGCACAAGCTTTCCTTGACTACGCAGTTTGCGCGCCGCACGTGGGCTAAAAAGATCACCACGTCAAGCAGGCTAGGGTGGTTTGCGATGATGAGAGTGCCGCCGGGCGGGAGCTTGCAGCGCCAGCTTACGCCGATACTGCCGTAAAGTCGTGCGAGCAGCAAAAATATGCGCCACGAGATCATTATAAAATCGCGTACGAAATTTCGCACGGCGCCTATACGGTTTAGCCTCAGTAGCGCTACCGGGAGGAAGAGCAGGTTGCCTATCATACACAGCGCACCGAAGCTTGCGAAGCACAGCGCGATGCCGATCTGCTTGATTTTGCGCCTTAACGGATTTGCTTGCTTCATCGCGCGGCGCCTCTTTCGGCTGAGATTTTGCGGCAGCTCTCGTTAGGGATTTTGTGGCTTTTGGCGAGGGTTTTGTTGTTCTCGGCGGGGATTTGAGGGTTCAACATGCGCGCGATCTCGATTAAATTGCTACGGCTTGCCGCATCGCATTAAAATTTTTGCGGTTTTCTGCGCGCAATATTTCAGCTTGCGGCGTGCGCCGAAGTAATAGATTTTTCGTGCTCTGAGCGGAGGCGATCTCGGCGCCGTGCATATGCCGAAGCAATAGAATTTTTGCGGCGCGCGGTAAACTGCGACTTTGTGGAATTCTTGCCGCTTGCTGTGCGCATTGCCTCGGTGAAATTTCCGCAGCTTGCCGCATGCTTCGTCGCGCGTATTGCTGCGATGAAATTTCTATGTTTTGCTGCACATATCGCCGCAGTGCAATTTCCACGGTTTGCCGATCGCGCCGTCGCGAGAAAATTTCTGCGAAGCGCCATATATGTTGTTTTGGCGCCGCTATATGATGCGCTGTCTGATTAAATTTATAGCTTGCGGCGCCGCAAAATTTAAAATTCATCGCAACGCCTTGTCGTGTGCATCCTGTGTGAGCGGCCACTCTATTCATCGCGTAGCTAAATTTAAACTCGTAGCCCAAGCTTTGTACTGCTAAATTTATGAAATTTGCAGCCCGCTGCACGTAGCATTTCGGCTCGCCGCATCTGTCTTTATAGCGGAATTTTACAATGTTTTCTACGCGCCGCTGCGGGAAAATTTTTATAGCCCGCAACTCGCACCGCTTAGGCGGATCTTTTTCAGTTCGTTGCGTATGCTTCGGCAGCGTATTTTCACAGTGCGCCTCATTGCAACGCGATTTGGGGGCGTATGGCGCGCGCCCTTTCGGCGTGCTTTTAAGATGCGCCGTTTGGTTGAGTTCATATTTGATAGCGCGGCTAAATTTAAAATTTTCACCATATCTGAGCTTGGTGTAAAGGCTAAATTCAAAACTCGTCGTTTGCGCCTTTGTAGTTCCTTGTAGCCTGGGATTTTGATCAAATTTGCTCGTCTTACCGCGCTTTTTCATGCGATGAAATTTTACTATTTTAACGCTCACGATCTTGCCTTAAAAAAGCTGCGATTTTGGCAGGATCTTTGACGCGCCAAAGATAGTCTAAAGCCCCGTCGCTGCTGCGCCATTCGCACTTGCCAGAGAGGATTTTAGCCAAAAATTCCACCGCGGTATCCAGAGGGATTTCGCCGCCCTTTTTGAAATCTTGCGAAAGCTTGCAGGGCTCGGCGTTTCGGCTATTTTCTGCTTGCGGCGTTTTTACAGGTTGCAACTCGTAGCTTTGCGTATTCATCTTATTTGCCGCCGTATTTTGCACGACAAGATCGGATGAAATTTCGTTTGTTATCGCATTATACGCGCTGCGGTCGGATAAAGTCTTGCAAGCATTGCCTGCGTCACAATTTTGCGAAATTTCATTCGGATTGCGGTTTAGTAAAGTTTCGCCCGCATCGCGATTGGACAAAATTTTATCATTGATGTATGGTGAAATTTCTAAATTTGATAAGGCTTCATCTCTTGGCGCGGACTTTTGTGCGTCTGCAACGTGCGGCGAAATTTCGATCTGCACGTCATCTCCGCGCTGAAGCACCAGAAGTAGGGCGCAGGCGAAGTCGCAGCGCTTCAAATAATCGTTATTTGCCTCCTCAAAATAGCAGAGCAGGGCGATTTTGTCGTTATCAGACTTGCATTCGTAGTTTTTGCCATTTTCGTTTGCGTCCTGCACGGAGCTGGAGTTTTCCGCGTTTTCTTTCAGCCTTGCAGCGGCGATTATTGCGCCGTTTTCGAGCGCGCACACCGCGGAGATCGTCGAAATTTCGGCATGGTTTTGCGTAAAAATTGCATTTTGCGCTGCGATCGCATTGAGTACGCTGACGCAAAAGCTCGAAGGCGAGACGCTTTCCTCTATCGAGCCGAGCAGGCTAAAACAACGGTTGATCTCGCCCAGGCGCGAGCAAAAGACTAGCGGCATTCCTTCGTGCTGCATCGCGGTATCATCGACTGCTTTTAAATTTTGTCTCGCGGAATTTAAGGAATTTTCATTTGAAAAATCCTGCGGCGTCGAATTTAAATTTTGCGGCATAGAATTCAAAGAATTTTCGCTTAAAAAATCCTGCGGCGATGGGTTTTGCGCGGCAGCGCGGCTTTTATTTGCATCTAAATCTCGCGACGCAGGATTTAAAGAGCCATCCTCGGCTAAACTCTGCGGCGCATTTTGCGAAATTTCGCCTAAAAGCGAGATGCAAAGTTTTGCCCCGAGCCCCAAACGGCGACGCTGTAACGGCGGAATGTGCGCAAGAGCCGGCTTTTTCTTTAAAGCTTCGAGTGCTAAAATTTCATCTTTTAGGCGGGCAGCGATTTCTAAATTTTCTACGGGGCTATTTTGTAAAGCCTCGTTCTCGCGCGCGGCGAAATTTTTATAAAGTTCCGTCGCCTTTTCGGAGCCGAAATTAAAACTGCGCGAGGGGTTAAATTTAGACGCAACCACTTCTTGTTTTAATCTCTGCTCCGAGTGGGGCTTAATAGAATTTTCAATAAAACCTTCTGCGGCAAGGTCGCAACCTGCGCTTTCATTATTTT
>CAUONQ010000130.1:0-4808 GCA_963456995.1 uncultured Campylobacter sp.
AAAGATGGTTTAGCGTACGGGTCCATCCAGATGATGTCTATGGATTAGAGCGAGAAGGAGAGTTTGGCAAGACTGAATGTTAGTATGTTATAGGTGCAGACGAATGGGCAGAGAGTTTATATTGTCAAGCTGAAGACCGCATACGAGATGTAGGGAGGTCTCGTGGGCGCGGAGATGTGTATCAGAGTCAGGCACTGCGGTTTTGGCATCGATCTTATACGATAGCACGGTCGTGCCGCCAGAGCCCTCGATCGCGCTTTTGACGCGCTTTTCGCTATCACCCGTGTAGATGCAGTATAGCCGCACGAAAAGATCAAGCTTGTTTTTATCGATGCTTCGCGCATCGACGCTAACTTTGTAGAGTTTGACGGAATTTGCCGCGACATAATTATCTTTTGCGATTATCGCGCCGCGGATCGCGCTGTTGGTTTCATTGACATCCAGGCGCGGTAACTTGCGCTCGGTGCTGCCCCAAAAATATAAAATCGCCAAAAATACAAAAAGCGCCGCCGGCACGAATATAAACATCACGATAATCATACCGACCGAGGAGCTTTTATCTCTTTGCCACATCTTATTTCTTTAAAATTCTAAATTCCGCGTATTTTTACGCTGCCGCATTTCAAGCTTTGGCTCAATGCTGCGCTCCGCGCGGAACTTTAAGATCCGCAAAGCACTCAAAGCCGCTATCTTGCACACTAAGCTCAGCAAATAGAGCGAGGAATTCCGCTCGCGGCATCTCTTTAGCGCCCATAAATTTCAGATGCTCGTTCATAATCTGACAATCGATTAGAAAGCCGAAATTTGCAAGCACCTCACAAAGCCTAATCAGCGCGACTTTCGAAGCGTTGCTCTTTAGGCTCAGCATACTCTCGCCGCAAAACACCCGCCCAAAAATTAGCCCGTATAGCCCACCCACAAGCTCGCCATCTTCGTATGCTTCGACGCTGTGAGCGTAACCGTCTGCTGCCAAACGCGAGTAAGCCTGCACGATCTGCTCGCTGATCCACGTGCCATCGCTCTCTTTTTTTCGTACATCTTTGCAGCGCTCGATGAAGCCCTTAAAATTAGCGTCAAATTTCACTTCATATCGCTTAAGATAGGGTTTGATAGACTTTTGCACACGCACTTCGCGTGGATCAAGCACTGCGCGCGGATCGGGCGACCACCATAAAATCGGCTCATCCTCGCTAAACCACGGAAATATCCCTGCGCTATAAGCGCTAAGCAAGCAATCCTCGCTCAGATCGCCGCCACTTGCAAGCGGCGCAAAATCGGGCGCATCCATGGGATCTGGAAAATCGTAAAACCGAGCCATTATTTAACGATACTGCTTTGAGCTAGTGCAGGTTGCTTTTTTTCTATCTGAGGCAAAGGCGTAGAAGCAAAGCTAAAGCTTAGCTCGCCATCTTTTACGCTCACGCTAACTAAGCCACCCTCTTGTAGTGCACCAAAAAGCAGCTCGCCGCTTATATGATCGCTGATCTGCGAGCTGATCTCGCGCTTTAAATTTCGCGCTCCAAACTCGTCTGAATAGCCACGCGAGATAATCAAATCTTTTGCTTCCTTGCTTAGGCTAATCTTTACGTTTTTTAGCTGCGACTCTAGCTCGCCGATAGTTTTATCCACGATCTTTTCCAAAATTTCGCCGCTTAAGCGGTTAAAATTTATAATTTTATCGATGCGGTTGCGAAATTCCGGCGCGAAGAAGCTTCTTATAGCGCTATCTACTTTATAGCTCTCGTCCTTCGTAAATCCAACCTGCGGCGCTTCTTTCGTGCCTAAATTCGACGTCATTATTATGATCGTATTTTTAAAATCAGTCGTAACGCCATTGTTATCGGTAAGACTTGCGTTATCGAAAATTCCTAAAAAAATATTCGTCATGCTAGGATGAGCTTTTTCCACCTCATCAAATAAAATGACGCTGTAGGGGTGCTTTTTAATGTTATTCGTTAAAATTCCACCGTTTTCAAAGCCCACGTATCCAGGAGGCGCGCCGATGAGCCTAGAGACGCTGTGAGCTTCCATATATTCGCTCATATCATAGCGCTCAAAATACACTCCAAGCTGCGCGGCTAAGACCTTAGCTAGCTCACTTTTGCCCACACCGCTGCTACCTGCGAACAAAAATACGCCAATCGGAGAGCTTGCGCCTCCAAGCCCGGCGTAAGAGCGCAAAAGTGCCTTGCAAAGGCTGCTAACCGCCTCATCTTGACCAAAAATTTCACGCTTGATATTAGCTTCTAGATTTTTTAGTACCTGTTTATTATCGACGCTACTGCTTAAATTTGCGATATTCGCGCTAATCGAAAGCGTATTTACCAAATCGTCCTTACTGATTTCAAGCGGAGCTTCGTGCGGCTTAAACGCAAAGCTAGCGCCCACCTCGTCAATGAGATCAATGGCACTGTCGGGAAGGAATTTATCGCTTTGATATTTTTTAGCAAGCGTTACGCTATCACGCAAAATTTCGTCGCTAAATTTTACGCCGTGAAATTCCTCATATTTTTTGGCTACGCCTTTTAGAATTTCGACGCTATCATCAATGCTGGGCTCGCTCACGTCGATCTTGCAAAACCTGCGGCTAAGCGCTTTATCCTGCGAAAACGAGCGGTATTCGCCGTATGTAGTAGCGCCGATGACCGATAGCTCGCCGCTTGCAAGCGAAGGTTTTAGGATGTTTGACATATCAAGCTCGTTACGATTACCGGTACCGGCGCCAACGATCGTGTGAATTTCATCGATAAATAAAATCGCGTTTTGATTAGCGCTAAACTCGTCTATGAGATCTTTTAGTCTCTCTTCAAACTCCCCGCGCAGCGTAGTGCCTGCGATCAGCGCGCCAGCATCAAGGGCGTAAATCACCTTGTTTTTTAGCTTCTCTGGCACTTCGCCGCGGACGATTTTTAGCGCGATGCCCTCGATTATCGCGGTTTTACCAACTCCTGCTTCGCCTACTAAGATCGGATTATTTTTCTTGCGGCGACAGAGGGTTTGCAGCGTCTTTTCGATCTCTTTTTCGCGTCCGATGAGTGGATCGATCTTGCCCTCAAGTGCGATTTTATTGAGGTTTGCTGTATAAAGCGAGCTAGGCGAGTCCTTTTTAATATCGCGCTCGTTTATGGCGTCCTTTTCGCCCTCAAACGCAGGCTCAAATTCCGTATTCTGCCACTGCCTACGGCTTTCGTCGTAATTCATCGCATGCGTGATATCGTCGATATCGTATGAGTTTAGCTTAATCGCTGCGGCTTCATCGCGAGAAACGACCTCGTCGCGGTGATCGAAAGCGGATTTGTACTTTCGCACAATGAGCTCAAAAATCGCGGCATTGATACCGTAGTGATTTAAAATTTTAGTGCAGTCGTTTTCCTTATCATTTAAAATTTTAAGCATAAAATCAAGCTCGTTTTTAGGCTCTTTAGCGTTATTTAATTCAGTATAGAACTGCTTAAATTCTATCGTCTGCGCCGGAGCCTTGCCGCTTGATTTAGGCATCATATCCAAAAGCCCGCCCAGATTATCCAAGATATTTAGGTAGTTAATATCCGGAATTTCTTTGGCTATGAGCCCGTGAAAGGGCTTATTGTATTTAAAAATCGCATAAACTACGTGCGAAGTGGTGATGTATTCGTCCTCGCCGTCGTTTGCAACGCTGATTGCTTGTTCAAAATGTTTGTTTAAAAAAAATCCTATCATTGCTTTCCTTTAAATTTAATCCTCTTCGATCTCACATCTAAGAGGGAATCCTGCGGCCTTTGCCGCTTGTAAAACCGCTTGTTGCTTGCACTCGGCTATCTCTTTAGGATACGCGCCGCAAACCGCGCGACCCTGTTTATGAACCTTCATCATCAAATCTACCGCATCTTGAAAGCTCTTTGCAAAAATATCCATCAAAATATAAACCACGAAATCCATCGTCGTCACGTCGTCGTTTAGCAAAATCACCTTATACGGACGAGGCACGAAAGATTTTGTTTTGGCGTTAGTGCGAATCTGCACGCCGGTTTTAGTTGCCATTTTTTATCCTGGCGATATCGCTTTTTATCACATCGGTATCGACCATGCCTAAGTAATACGGCTTGCCCCGCTCATCACCCTCGTTAATGTCGGTAAGCCTTTGATATTTTCCATCTTTAAGCACCACCTTAAAAGGGATCGAAAGCGCGTGGCGATAACCGATGTCGCTTAAAATTTGACCCACTATGCGCTCGTTCTGTTTTGAATTGGAGATGAAATAATACGCGTTAAACTTTTTCGTAAAATTTTCGATCACCTGCGCATCGGTAATGTCCTCAAAATAAATCAAGCCGACCATCAGAAAATCCGCTGAATTTTTTAGCTGAAAGTCCATCAGATGCGGCGCTTCGATGCGGCATGGCTGGCAATACGTACCGAAAATATCAAACATTAAAATTTTATCGCTGTCTGCGAGCTTAAAGCCCTTTTCTGTCCGCTCGATCGTCACCTCGCCGCCTACGACGCTTTTAAGCGTAAATCGTTCGCCAGTTTTAAACGGTGTAAAAGCTACCTCCTCGCCGCTCTCACCGCCAATACGCTCGCCATTTTTATCTTGAGCGGAATTTTTTGCCATCTGATTCTCGCTCGCGGCAGGATTCTCGCCCGCAGAGCCCGTCTTTTTCTGCGAATCATCTCCGCAGCCACTTAAGACAAAAATCGCTAAACATAATAGTAAAAATTTCTTCATTGCATTTCCTTCGGGTTTCAATTTAAGCCCGCATTTTAACCAACGTACTGTGAATTTAAAATGAATGCTTGTCGTATCGCTTAATCGCGGTTTGCACTTC
>CAUONQ010000131.1:0-4762 GCA_963456995.1 uncultured Campylobacter sp.
GGTTTGAGCTCCCGGTCAAAAAGCAGTGGCTGCGCGTGGGCGAGCTACCGCTTTGGCAATACGTCGCGCAGAGCATTGCGCGGGCGCACCCATTTAAAAAAATCATAATCGCCGTAAACGAGGAGGACGTGAACTATTGCGAGCGCCTCTATGCGTGCAGCTTGGCCTCGGCGCGCGGCGAAAGCGCGGAGTGCGGCGAAAACTCGGAGTGCGGCACGAGCGAGTATAAATTTCAAAGAAAGCAGGGCAGGATCGGATGCGGCGCAGATGAATGCGGCTCTTCAAATTTAAAATTTCATTTCACCCCCGGCGGCGCAAATCGCCAAAGTTCGCTAAAAAACGCGCTACGGCTCGTAGATAGCGAACTCGTGCTCGTAAGCGACGTAGCCCGCGCGCAAATTTCGCCACGCACGATAGACGCGCTCATCGCCGCAAGCGCGGACGCCGATTGCGTCAGCCCCTATCTTGGCGTAAACGACACGACCTACCTCGGCGAGGACATAGTGAAGAGGGAGGAGCTACGCCTCATCCAAACGCCCCAGCTTTCGTGCACAGCGCTGCTTAAAAAGGCGCTTGAGGGAAGCGAAATTTTTACCGACGACAGCGCGGCAGTCGGCAGCGCGGGCGGACGCTTGGAGTTTATAAAAGGCGAAGCGGGCGCGCTTAAGATCACGCGCGCAAGCGATCTGGCGACGCTAAATTTAATACCATGCTCGCGCGATATTTTTTGCGGTACGGGTTACGACGTGCATGCGCTTGAAAAAGGCGCGGGCATCGTGCTTGGCGGCGTAGCGATCCCGTGCGAGTTCGCGCTGATCGCACACAGCGACGGCGACGTAGCGATCCACGCCCTAATCGACGCCATTTGCGGCGCGGCGATGCTGGGCGACATCGGCGAGCTTTTCCCAGATAGCGACGCTAAGCTTAAAGGCGCGGATAGCAAGGAGCTGTTACGAAAGGTAATACGGCGCGTCAGAGGCTACGGCTATGAGCTCGTAAATGCCGATATTACGATCATCGCGCAGCGCCCGAAGATAGGAGCCTACAAAGCGCAGATGCAAGAGGTTTTAAGCGAAATTTTAAACTGCGCGCGCGTCAATGTCAAAGCGACCACGACCGAAGGGCTGGGATTTACGGGCAGAAGCGAGGGTATCGCCGCACAAGCTGCGGTAAGCTTAAAATTTTACGACTGGCAGAAGTACGCAGCAAAGGCGCAGGGCGCATGAAAATTTTAATAATCGAAAGCGAAAGCTATCTTGCTCAAAGTATCGCAAACAAGCTGGGCGCGCTGGGGCATGAATGCACTAACGCGGCGAGCTTGGCGGCCGCGGCGGCTCTTGCAGAGGAGTTTGAGGCGGTGTTACTTTCTACGAGCTGGAGCGGCGCGAGCTTTTATCCGCTGATCGAAAAATTTAGGCGCTCGATCATAATTTTGATGGTCGCCTACGTCGATAGCGAAACGGTGCTAAACCCCGTAAAAGCGGGCGCGACGGACTATATCCAAAAGCCATTTATGATAGAGGAGCTCATCAAAAAGATCGAGCATTACGCGCAGTTTCGATCGCTAAAATCGCAAAACGAAGCCTACGAAGCGCTGCTTAAAGAGACCTCTCTTTCGTGCGAAATACCGCACACGCGTTTAGCGCAGATAAAATTTCCGCTTCTTTTGCGCGGCGATGCGGCAGCGCGGGCTGCGGCGGTATTTAAGATCGCACTCGCGCTAAAATCGCGCCTTAAAATTCTATCCGCGCAAAGCCCTGAACTGCTAGAACGCGGCGCGGAGATTTTTTACGCACCAGATTTTGACAGCCTAAGTGGCGCACAGAAGGAAAAATTTATAAGCAAAACCAAATCCATGCGTGTAATCGTCGGATCCATCGGCGCGCAAAAGGGCTTTAGCGACGAAATTACGCTTGGCAGCAGCAAAGAACGAAGTGAAATTTTAAGCATCGAAGAATACGTAAAGCTCACGATCGTAGCGCACCAAGACGAATATTTCGACTCCGATCTGGCGGCAGCACTTGGGATTTCGCGAAAATCGCTTTGGGAGAAAAGGAAAAAATATGGCATCGCAAGAAAAAAATAGCCGCGCACGCTCGGTACAGATCGCAGGCGAGATGGAAATTTCGCGCGATACCGGCAATTTGCACGAAATAAAACCGCTTGAAAGCGAAGGAATTTTAAGCGGCACAAAACCTCTAAACGTCGCAAGAGCTTCGAGTGACGCGGCGCAGAATTTAGAAGCGAAGCAAAATTTAAAAGCATCACAGAACTCAAAAGCAAGACAAAATTCAAAGGCAAAGCGCGATTTAAAAACAGTGCGAAATTTAAAAGCGTCAAGGGCTAGCGATGCTAGAAAAGAGGAGACGCGAGCTAAGGGAGCGGCATGGAATTTAAAAGGAAAGCAAGCCGGAAGCGAGAGCAAAGGCACAAATAATAGTGCAACGCAAATCCGCAAGATAGAGATCTCGCGCTCCGACCTAAACGTCCTGAGCCTGCTCGCAAACGGCGCTTTCGGCAAGAACTGCGAGCTACTGCGCCCAAGCAAGCTAAGCGTATGCGGCATAAATTTCGTTTTTTCCTGCGCGGACGCAAAAAAAGGCGATATTTTGGAGCTTTATCTTAGCAAGGACGGCATAGCTGAACGCACCAAAAATTCGCTTAGCGGCGAGAGCGGCGCGTATTTGCTAGCTAAAGGATCGCTCAACTTGCAAGATGGAGTTTCTGCCGCGGCGCAAAATGAGCAGAGCTTTGCGAAAAGCGGCGCAGGTTTTGCGCGCACTGCAAGTGCGCAAAGCGCTATAAACGCCACAAGCGAGGGCTTAGACCATATAGAAAGCCTTGCTACGAACTACGATCAAACTTTTACTTGCAGCGCAGATACAAAATATGCGAAAAACGCCGCTTTGGATTCGGCGAAAAGCTCCAGTGAAAATTCTGTGGCAAATTCCCCCATGAGCTTTGCCGAAAATTCCGCACTCAATCGCGTTTGCAGCGCAGACGCAAAATCCGTAGCAAATTTGGCGGGAAATTTTATCTCAAATTCCACCGAAAATTTCACCAAAAATCCCGCTGCTAATCCCGCCTATTGCGAGCTTGTCGCGCGCATAAGCGTTAGCGACGTTTATGCTCCAAGCGCAAGCGAGGTCGCAGGCTCAGTATTTCAAAACGCATACGCAGGGCAAACTGCAGTGCAAGGGCGCATCACGCTGCTAAAAAATGAGCTTGCAGAGCAAATCGCGCGCATAAAAAAAGTCGCAAGCTCGCTTGCCGCGCCTAAAATTTCAGCGTTTTTTACCTGCGCCGATCCGATCCACCGCGTGCATGAGCGGCTGATTAGGCATATGATCGACAAGGCGGATTTCGTGGTGATTTTTTTGACCGGCACGAGCAGCGCAGACGCCCTGCCCTACGAACTACGCAAAAAAACGCTAAGGTATTTACTGCAGAATTTTTTGGTCGCGCAACGCGCCATGATGATCGATCTGAGTTCGCTTGCGATTTTTGACGACAAGCCCGCCTTGCAATGCGCGATTGCGAAAAATTTAGGTATAAACAAAATAATTTTTGGGCAAAATCACGCAAATATGGAGCTATTTTTCGAAGGCGGCGGCGTGCATTCGGTGCTAGACGAGTATCAAAAGCGCGGCGAAATCGAGATTTTGCTTATGCCAGAATACGTCTATTGCGAGAAGTGCAAGGTGCTCGTAAGCACCAAAAACTGCCCTCACGGCGCTCATCATCACGTGCATTACCGCACGCAAAATCTAAAAGCACTGCTGCGCGCGGGGATCTTGCCGCCCGCGATTTTTATGCGTAAAGAGATCTCGGCGATGATTTTAAGCGAGCTTTTTCCTGCGCGATTTTCGGATCTGCAAAAGCTCTACGACGAGCTTTTCCCAAACAGCGGGATCTTGCAGAGCCACGGCGAGAGCGAGTTTTACGAGCAGCTTATGCAGCTGTACCAAACCAGCGCGCTAAAGACGTAGCTCTCGAGGGCGCAACGCAAAAATGACGTGGAATTTGCGGAAGCTAGGCAGAGGGTAAAATTTCGTGGCATTAGAATTTACAGCGGCTAGACGTAAAATAAAATTTCATAGTGTGGAAAGAAAGGGGTGCGCGGAATTTTAAGCATAAAGAGCGGCAGACGCAGATTTGGCGTAAAATTTTGTGGCGCGACGAAGCTAAATTTTTAAAGCACTAGTGGTGCGATAAAAGAAGTTTTAAATCTTGAAGGCGCGGCTACGTAGCAAATTTATAACGACGCAATAAAATCGTGAGGCGAAGCGGATTTAAAATTTTAAGGCGCGGCATATGCGTAAATTAGCAGTGTAGCGGATCTAAAATTTAAGCTTTCGGCGAGCAAGTTTAAATTTAGCCAGATGCTCGCAGTAAGTCGCAGTGCATAAATTTGGGCGAGGCACAACGACTGCCGCTCGCGCAAAATACCGTGCGTTTGCGTACGGGTTTGAAAACTCCACGCAGGCGAGCAAAATTTTAAAATTTTTACGCGAATGAGTAGAATTTTAAAATTCCTGCGTTAGCGAGCGAAATTTTGTGACGAGCGAGTAGAACTGATTTCGTGTAAGCGGGCGAAATTTAAATTCTATATGCACGAACAAAATTTAAAATTTCCTCGCACGCGCAAACGAAATTTAAAATTTCTGTGCGTGAGTGAATGCTCTAATTAAAATAAGCGGTAAAATTTTAAAAAGCAAAATTTAAAAGGAAAATTATGGATAAAATTTTCGTTACATTTTTC
>CAUONQ010000132.1:0-4742 GCA_963456995.1 uncultured Campylobacter sp.
TTTTATATGTTCTCAAATAGGGTGGCGGCGCGCAAGTGCGGCGGATAATCCACTATCCGCCGCAGTACGGCTCGCAAAACCGCGTCACAGCCCAAAATCAAAACCCGTCTTACAAAAGAAAATCCGCTGTTCGTAAATCCGCGGTCTGCAAAATCCATAATTCGCAAAATTATGCCGTGCCGTTGGTTCATAAAATCGCAGTTTGAAAACTGCGCTGCACAGCCAGCTCAAAATCACGCCCTGCAAAAACCGCGCTCGCACCGCCAGTCTGCAAAATCGCGCCTCTTAAAACGTAAAAACCACGCCGCTAGCTCGCAAAATACGCAGCTCACTAAAATCTCGCTGCGCTATCAGCCTGCCAAAATCGCGCTGCGCCGCAGGCTGATAAAATTACGGCTCGCATAAACGCAGCGCAATACGCGCAAAAGCAAATCCGCGGCTTACAAAATCAAGCCGCAGCATTCAAAAGCGAGCTTAAGCTTTTGGAATTCTGATCTTCTGCCCCGGATAGATGAGGTTCGCATCTTTGATAACCTCGCGGTTGGCGTCGAAAATAACCTTGTATTTATTCGCGTCGCCGTAGAATTTCTTTGCGATTTTAGATAGGTTATCGCCCTTTACGATGGTGTAATAGTTCTCGGCGCTATCCTCTCTAATACCCTCGATCTGCACGTTTTTAATGCCTGCGGTGTTGCCCGCGATGAGGGCTGCTTTTTCGAGAGTTTCCTTATCGGCGTTGCCGCTGATTTTGACGGTATCGCCCTGCACCTCGACCTCTAGCCCCTCTACCGGCGTAGAGCTGAGATTAGCGGCGATCTCGTCTTTTACGGATTTGGCGTCATCGCCTAGACCTAGTAGTTTCTTGCCTGCTTCGGCTACGAATGAAAGTAAACCCATGTTTTCTCCTTTGGTTAAAGTGGCGAAATTTTATCTTAAATTTACCAACGATCAGCTTAGGCGCATATCCCTGCCGATCTGCTCCAGTCTAGCGATGCGGTTCGGTTTATGTGCGCGACGATAGGTTCTCAGACCATCATCGCCGCGCCCGTCTATTCAGATTTGCAGCGTATGAATTATCAGCGCTGCGACTACGCTAAATTTTTCGTCAGTAAATTTCTAGCGATCACAGCACATACGATGCTAAAAACGACGACTGAATATGAGTTTATATTTAGCCCGCAAAATCCCGCGCTTAGGGCAAAGGCACAAAGCGGCGCGTTTAAATTGATCGCTAAAAAGGCGGCCCCTCCGCAAACCCCAGCTGCGCTTAGGTTAATAGGCAGAATTTCGCCGATCGTAAATCCTATGCATAGCCCTAAAACTGCGCCCAGCGCGAAACTCGGCGTAAGCGTACCGCCGTATCCGCCGCAGCGAAAGATCATCAAAATGCAAAATGCCTTGCAAAGCAAGATCGCAAGCAAATAGGGGCTAAAGGATGCGGCGTTGAAAGCAAATTGCGCTGCGGAGCGTCCATTGCCTAAAATTTCAGGCACGTATGCGCCGATCGCCGCGGTAAGCAAGAATGCAAATGGCAGTGTAAGCGCGATTTTAAGGCTTTTTATGCGCAGCTTTTCGCACAAGCGCACCCCGTCTTGAAAGTATTTTGCCGCGACCCCCGTGACAAGCCCGATTAGCGCCGCTGCGAGTAAATTCTGTGGGGTAGGAGCGAAATTTGAAACCGCGTAATAAATTTCTTTTGAAGCTCCGAATTCCGCTGTAGCTGTAGCCACCGCACTTGTGGCAAAGGCGCATAAAATCGCTCTAGTATCGAAGCTTTTAAGCAAAATTTCTAGGCTAAAAAGCGCGCCCGCTAACGGGACGTTATATGCAGCGCCCAGTCCAGCTCCCGCGCCGCATGCGACAAATAGCCGAAGCTCGTCTCCGCCGATATTTAAGGCGCGGCAGATTTTAGCCGCAAACAAGCCGCCCAGCTCGCGCGGAGCAGCCTCGCTGCCTACCGGTGCGCCCAGAGCGATGGCTGCTAGCTGCAAAACCGAGTGGATTAAATTTTGCCAAAACGGCGGATTTTGCCCCTTCATCATCGAAGCTACGTTTAAAAAGGGTTTTAGTCTTATTAGCAGAATTCTAATTAAAGTTACGATTGCACCGGCTGCGAGGACGCTAAGAAAGCGCCTAAGCGCAGTGGTTTGCTCCGTGATAATGTGAAATTCCTCATCATTATGCCCGAAAGCAAAAGTTTCAATTTCGTTGATACCGAAGTTTAAGAGCCCTGCGCAAAGCCCCATTATAACGCCTATCGCAAGGATTGCTAGAAAGAATTTAGTACTCAAAATATGCCTTTTTGAAACGCATAATTATATAAAATTTTAGCTTTAAAAAATCCTTATCATGCGTATAAAAGCAGCTAAAACGCGAGTAAATTTTAAAATAATGGCTAGGAATTTATATCGTCTCTGTGAGTAAAATTTTACAAAATTCTATGAAGCGTAGGCAGAGGCGGAATTTTATTTACGTTAATCGCGCGAGTAAAATTTACGTAGATTTTATATCGCGCGTAGAAAATTTAGTAAAATTTCGCATCGCGCGGGAGGATAAAATTCTATTTGAAATTTTATGTCGCGAGAATAGACGAAATTCTACGTAAAATTTAAATTGAGTAAGCGAGAGAATTTCGCAGAGGACGCGTGGGATTTCGCACAGAATTCTAATTTGCGAAAGAGGGCAAAATTCCGCGTAGAATTCCGATCCGCGTAAGCGGGTGAAATTCGCGTTAAATTCTAAGCCGCGAGGCTAAGCAAAATTATGCGCGGAATTTTAATTTGCATGAGTCATAGGAATTTTATACCCGCGAATAAATTCGCTTAGGATTTTGCTATTTTTTCCAGATATCGTCATTTTTGCCGGCTGCGGGCGCGCTTAGCTTTTTATCCAGAGCCGAAATTTTATCCGCGAGCTTTTGCGCGCCGCCGAAAATTTCATCTTTTTTCGGAAGCCCGAAGTGAAATTTCGAACCCACGCTGTCACCGATGCTTGCAAGTAGCGATTTAGGCGCGTTTGCGATCGCGTCTTTAAAGATCGCCGCATCGATTCCGAGCTCGGCTAGGCCTTTTAACGCCCGCGCAGAGCCGATAAACATCGCGATCTTGGCGTCGAAAAGATAATCGTTTGCTAGCTTTTGCGCGGCCGCGGCGGATTTTTTATCCACGACGATGAAACGCGCGCCTGCGCCGTTTGCAAGTAAAATTTCATTTATATCGTTCGTAATAACGCTAAATTTTTTCTGTGCCTTTTGCGCCGCGGCGATGAGCCTGTCGTTAAATTTAAAGAGCAGATTGTCGTATTTGAAAACTTCGTCGCCGTTTTTGATGAGATACAGCGGCTCGTAGGGCACGAGCGCGTGGCCTAGGATGATCATTTGCCGCCCCTTAGTTTGGCTTCGCAGGATTTGCAAAGGCGCTTTTTGTCGCGCAGAGCAAGCTCGTCGCTGCTAAAGTATGTCCCGCACTCGTCGCACGCCAAAAGCTCAGTCGCATCGTCCTTTTTCTTTATGCGAAATCTAGGCACTATCAAAAAATATATGAGCGCCGCGATAACGGCGACGGCTAGAATTTTTCCCATTATTTCACCCCTTTGATCACTAAAAATTTTCTATTTTTCAAAGCGTTTTCGCCGCTAAAAATTTCGCAGCGCGCGCTCGTAAATTCCTTGCGGAATTCCACCGCTTCCGCCTCTGCGCCCGAGCCTTTGTAGAGTAAAAACGTAGTGTTTTGATCGTAAAAGCCGCGGCAAATTTCAATTAAACTTCGCGCACTCATCAGCGCTCGCGAGCTTATCAGATCGGCGCGTAGCTTTGCGCCGTCTTGCACGCGCTCGGCGTGGATTTTTACGTTAGCTAGCGCTAGACTAACCTTTGCGTAGGTTAGAAACGCCGCTTTTTTTTGATTTGGCTCAAACAGATGCCACTCGCACAGCGGCATCGCAAGCGCTAAAAAGATCCCGGGAAAGCCAGCTCCCGAGCCGATGTCGCACGCGATGCGCGGATAGCGCGGTATGAAATTCGCTCCGCTTAGGCTGTCGCGCACCACCGCGTCCAAATCATCATAATTCGTGAGGCTATGGACGCGGTTAAATTTTTGCAGACAGGCTTTAAATTTGGCGACCTGCTCGTTAAAACTTTCGTCCGGCGCAAGCTTCACAGCAGATGCCCCATCTGCTCTTTTTTGACGCGCAGATAGTTTTCGTTAAATTTATTTGGCGTTATGATTATCGGCACGCGCGCGACCACTTCGACTTTTAGATCGTGCAGTTTTTGCGGGTTGTTCGTAAGCAGATTTATGCGCGAAATTCCAAAATGAGCGAGTATGAAATCCACGATTTCGTAGGTACGCTCGTCTGCCTTGAAGCCGAGCTGATGGTTTGCTTCGATCGTATCGAGGCCCTGATCTTGCAGAGCGTAGGCGTTGATTTTATTAAAAAGTCCGATATTGCGCCCCTCTTGACGCAGATAGATCACCATGCCGCCGCGCTCTTCGATATATTTTAGACTCGCTTCGAGCTGTTCACCGCAGTCGCACTTTAGGCTGCCGATCGCATCGCCGGTAAGGCACTCCGAGTGGATACGTACGTTTACGACGCCCTCCAAAGGCTGCTTAAATATCGCTAAATGCTCCTTATTTCCTTGCTTGAACGACTGAACGCGGAAGCTTCCGAAGCGGGAGGGGAGATTTGCGACCTCTGAAATTTTTATATCCATGCTTAAATTTACTCCGATTGTGATATTA
>CAUONQ010000133.1:0-4737 GCA_963456995.1 uncultured Campylobacter sp.
GAATTGTAAGATAATCCCGCCAGTAAATTGATATGGATTATAAAACCTAAAAAGGATTTTTATGAAAAAGGGTAAAATTTTACTTTCTTTTGCGCTACTTTGCTCGCCGTTTTAGCTTACTGCGGCGCAAAATAGCGGCGCTTCTCAAAACTCGTCCACCGCAAGCTCCACCTCTAAAATTTCGTCGTCGCAAAGCTCGCGCGCAAGCGCTACATTGCAGAGCTCCGTGCCGTCTGCTTCAAATCCCGCCGCTAACAGTACTGCGCCGCAAAGCGGTAGCGCGGCAAATTCTACGCTGCAGAGCTTGGACGACGATAATCTCGGCACCATAAACGTCACGGGCAAGGCCGATCTGTCCACTACCGAGGGCACAGGCTCTTATACGACGGGCAATATGAGCACCGCGACAGGGCTAAATTTAAGCATAAGAGAAACGCCGCAGTCCATAAGCGTCATCTCCAATCAGCTTTTAAAAGATCTGAACTTACACAACGCCGAAGAGGCTCTTTCAAAATACGCCACAGGCATTTCGCTAAATAACGACGCAGGCGGCAATCGCATCGTCTCGCGCGGCTTTTATGTCGATAATATCCAAGAAGACGGCATCGCAAGCTCGGTTTCCGGCTCCGTGTTCGGGCCGCTGGGCTCATCGAAGGAATTTACCGATTTGGAATTCTACGATCGCGTCGAGGTCCTGCGCGGCGTAGCGGGCCTTACGCAAAGCAATGGCGAGCCCGGCGGCACGATAAATTTAATCCGAAAGCGCCCGAGCGATCAGTTCGGCTTTAACGCAAGTCTAAGCGGCGGTAGCTGAGATAATTATCGCGGTATGATCGACGTAACGGATGCGGTAAATCAAAGCGGTACGGCACGCGCGCGGTTGACGGAATTTTAAGTAAAACGGGCTCGTTTAAGGACTATCCGCGCAACGGCTATCGCGAAGGCGTCGGCGTTTCGACGGAATTTGACGTGGCCGATAAGACGCTTCTTAGCGCAGGATTTTTGTGGCAAAAAACCGTCGGCGTATATGATATTTACGGCGTGCCCGTCTTGGATAATCAAAAAAATTTATTAAATTTACCGCGCAGAAGCTACTTCGGCTCGGACTGGGATAAGAGCGAATATAAAAAATTTAACGTCTACAGCGAGCTCTCGCACGAATTTAGCGATGATCTGAAAGCCTATGCGAGGCTCAATTATACCGATAGCGACAGCATGTTAAAATTCGGAGCGCTCGGCGGGACGGATCCCTACAACGGCAGCTCGTCGCATACGGTGCGATATAGAATTTACGATAACGACTCCAAAGAGATCGGGTTTCAAACGGGGTTAGACGGCAAATTCGAAGCATTCGGGCAGAAGCACGACTTTTTCTTAAACGGCTCACTTAGCAACGAAAAGCTTAATTGGCGCGAGATTAGGACGAGAGATTCGTCTCTGGCGTCGCTTGGGATGAATATTTATAACTGGGACCACTCAAGGATTGCACAGCCCGATTGGAGCAGCACCGCTACGTTTAAAGACCGAAGCTCCACTACCATAAAGCAGCGCGCGATCTCGCTCGGGACTAGACTAAACTTAACCGACGATTTTCACTTTTTACTCGGCGGGCGCTTTTCGAAGGTAACTTACAGTAGGTATTATTATAATATTTTGCACGGTACGGCTTCGCATAGCGCAAGCCCGAGCAAATCGGATTTCACGCCGTATGCGGGAGTGGTCTGGGATTTTGCGGATAATTTTTCGTGGTACGCAAGCTATGCCGAAATTTTTAAGCCGCAAGCCGCGCGTGATAAAGACGGTAAAATTTTAGATCCCGTCGTCGGCTATAATTTAGAAACCGGTGTGAAGGGAGAATTTTTTGACGGCGCGCTTAATACGAATGTCGCACTATTTCAGATCATTCAGAAAAATAGGGCGATGAGCGATCCTCTTAATACGAACTACTCCATCGCCGAGGGCAAGGTGCGAAGCCGCGGCGTGGATGCCGAGCTGCAAGGCTCGCTCACGGATGATTGGAAATTATTCGCAGGATATACTTTCAACCGCAGCATCTATTTAAAGACGGAAAGAACCTCCGCAGCGGTCGATTATAGCAAGGGCGCAAACGCCAAACGCTATATTCCGAAGCATCTGTTTAAGCTCTATACGAACTATGAAATTCCGCTCGGCGAAAATCGTAAGATCGCCCTGGGTACGGGCGTGCGCTATCAGAGCAAAACCGCTTCGATATATCGCGAAAACGTTGCGTACTACGCCGCGCCGCAGAAGGCTTACGCGCTGTGGGACGCGAACGTCGGCTATCATTTCGACAAGCACTTTAGCGTAAATTTTGCGGTCAAAAACATCACGGATAAGAAGTATTTTCAAAATACGCAAAATCGCGTCGCGGGGCATAACAACTACTACGGCGAGCCACGGAATTTTATGCTGACGCTTAATTATACGTATTGAGCGCGGATGGAATTTGCGTTTATGCGAACTCGGACCGACCGAGCTCGCCGTGATCATAGACAATTCCGCGCTTCATAAGGGTGCAGATGAAGCGGGCGTAGAGGTCAGAAGCTAAGCTTTGCCTCAAGTAGCACGTGGCGAGGCGAGTAAAATTTGAACGAAGCCGCGGGATTAAAATTTAACTTGCGATTTGGTTGATTAGCGATTGATTAGCGCGGGCGATTGCGGGCGAGGACGATAAATTTAATCTCGCGATTTAATCCCGCGGAATTTCTCTGTAACCGGCGCTAAATTTTAAAATTTAAAGAGAAAATTTGAAAACCCTAAAACAATTTTTTGAAATTCTACGTCCGCACTGGTTCGGCAAGGGCGCGGCAAAGCTGTGGGCGCTGCTGCTGCTCGCGCTTGGTTTTAGCCTAGCTATCATCAAAATCAGCGTGCTGATGAACGCGTGGGATAAGCGCTTTTACGACGCGCTAAGCGAGCTTAAAGGCGAGCTCATTCCCGCGCTCGTGGGCGAGTTTTTGCTCTACACTGCGCTCATCGTGCTTTTCATCGTATGCGGCAGCTGGTTTCGCAAACTGCTCGTAATCGTCTGGCGCGAGCGGCTAAGCGCGATGATGGAGCGCAAATGGCTACATAACGCAAACTTCTACCGCACGAGCCTTGATGGAAATTTTAGCGCCAGGGGCGGATCAAATTTAGAAAAACCCGGCAACGTAAATTTAGATGAAAATTTAAACGAGCGCGCAGAGTGTTCCGCAGCCGAGGCAGACAGCGCGGCTTTACATAAAGACTCAAAGGGGCTTGAAATTTTACCGAGCACGGCAAAGCAAAATGCAGCAGGGCAAAGCGGCGCAAGCGAGAATGAAATTTCATCTAAAACTCGCGCAGATCGTGAAATTTCAAAAACGATCGCAAAGCTAGACAACCCCGATCAGCGTATCGCCGAGGACAGCTTGCTGCTCGTGCAAAAAAGCGTCGATCTCGTAAAATCGCTCGTCTATAATCTTGCCAAGCTCATCGCCTTCGTTGCGATCTTGTGGCAGGTCTCGAAGGTGTTGAAATTTGAAATTTTCGGCATGTACTTTGAGATCGAGGGCTTTTTGCTCTACGTCGCGCTCCTTTATATGCTAATTTGCTCGCTGATTACGCATCTCATCGGGCGCAGGCTTAGGGGGCTAAATTTTGCTAAACAGCGCGCCGAAGCCAATTACCGCTCAGACCTGCTGCTAGTGCGCGAAAACGCAGAAGCCGTAGCGTTTATGCGCGGAGAGGATGCCGAGCGCGGCCGCTTTCGCGCGAGCTTCGGCGAGATCATGAGAAACTGGCGCAGTATTATGAATACTGAATTTCGCCTCGAATGCTTTTCGGCAAGTTACCTAAAAATCACGAATTTAATCCCGATCTTTGCCTGCTTGCCGCTCTATCTGGCGCGCGCGATGAGCTTTGGTGACATGATGCAGGCGCGCTCGGCGTTTTACAGCGTGCAGGACGGATTTGCGTGGTTTATGGACTATTACAAACAGATCATGGAGTGGGCGGCGAGCGTGCAGAGGATCTATGAGTTCATCTCGCGCATGGACGACGAGAGCGCAAATTTGCGTGCTTGCGTCAAACAAAGCGACGAAAATTCCGCTCATTGCGAGGGCTTGTCGGTCTTCACGCCTACGGGCGAGCCGCTGATTGAGGATCTACGCTTCGAGCTTGCGCCCGCGCAGTTTATAATGCTGCGAGGCAAGAGCGGCGCGGGCAAAAGTACGGCTCTACGCTACGCGGCGGGTCTTTGGAGATACGGTCGCGGCGAGATCAGCCTGCCGCGCACGGGCGTGATGTTTATCCCGCAAAAGCCCTATCTGGCGCCGCTTAGCCTAAAGGAGCTCGTTTCCTATCCGCAGCCACCGCGCAAAGACGATGCGGAATTTTTAGAAATTTTATGCCGCGTAGGGCTTAAGAAATTTGCTCGTATGCTAAACTCGCGCGCAGATTACGTTAAAATTTTAAGCGGCGGAGAGGCACAGCGGCTTAGTTTCGCACGTATTCATTACCACAAGCCGAGCTTTGTTTTCGCAGACGAGATCACCTCCGCGCTCGATCTCGCCTCGGCGCGCAAGCTGCTACTTGGTCTGCGTGCGGATATGTCTGGCCTCGGCATGCTAGCGATCGTGCATCAAACGGGGCTTGAGGACATATTCGAGCGGACGATAGAGCTTTAAATTCGGCCCTTTAATTTCACGCGGCAGGGATTTCGCCTCTAAATTCATATCTTTTTAAATCCAGATT
>CAUONQ010000134.1:0-4691 GCA_963456995.1 uncultured Campylobacter sp.
AAGTATAATAGCCGTGCAAACCAAAATTCTTGAAAGGAATATTATGCAGTCCAGAGAAAAGCTTGTCAAAACGACTTGTCCTTACTGCGGCACCGGCTGTGGTATCGATCTTATCGTAAAAGACGGCAGGATCGTAAACGCGCGCCCTACGCAGGCCCACCACGTAAATGACGGCGAGCTATGCTTAAAAGGGATGTTCGGCTGGGAGTTCGTAAACTCTCCAAAACGCCTTGCCAAACCTATGATCCGTAAGAAAAACGGAGTATTTGATAGAAGCGGTAAGCTTGAGGAGGTAAGCTTTGAAGAGGCTTACGATTTTGTAGCGTCTAAATTTAAAGAGACCGTCGCTAAATATGGCCCAAGCTCAATAATGGGCTTTAGCTCGGCGCGCTCAAATAACGAAGACAACTACGTTTTTCAGAAATTTTTCCGCGCTCAGGGCAGTAACAACGTCGATCACTGCGCCCGTCTTTGACACGCTCCTACAGTGGCAGGTCTTGCCAACACGCTAGGAAACGGAACGATGACGAACGATTTGGTAGAGTTCGCTACCGATACGGATGTATTTTTACTCATCGGCACCAACACGAGTGAGTGTCACCCGATCATCGCTATGCAGATGCAGCGAGGCTTGCAGCGCGGCGCCAAGATGATCGTAGTAGATCCGAAGCGCACCGATATGGCGAAAAAAGCCGATATCTATCTGCAAATCCCGGTGGGCGCGAACATTAAGACGCTAAATACCATTATGAATGTTATCATTGCCGAAAATTTGCAAGATGACGAGTTTATCAAAAACTACGCTCACGGCTACGAATATCTAAAAGAAGCGGTTAAGGACTTTACTCCTGAGCGCTTTGAGCGCGAGACCGGCGTGAAAAAAGAGCTCGTAATCGAAGCTGCTAGAATGTATGCTAAAGCAGGCGCAGCGGCGATCTGCTACACGATGGGTATCACGCAGTTTAGCGACGGTACGTCAAACGTATTTTCGCTTTCAAATTTAGCCATTTTGACTGGAAATTTAGGCAAAAGAGGCGCGGGCGTAAATCCTTTGCGCGGTCAAAACAACGTCCAGGGTGCATGCGATATGGGCGCGCTGCCTAACGTCATTCCGGCAGGTGCGGTAAATTCCGCTTACGCTCAGGAGCAAGCGCGCAGAGTATGGCACTTTGAGCTAAATCCGACTCCGGGCTTTAAGCTTACGGTCGCACCCGATAAAATGGATAGCGGCGAGCTGAAGCTACTCTACGTTTACGGTGAAAACCCCGTAATGAGCGATCCTTGGACGGAGCACTTCGTGCACGCAACGCACCATCTGGATTGCTTTATCGTGCAGGATCTTTTCTTTACCGAGAGCGCACAAAAGGCCGACGTCGTACTGCCTGCTGCCGGCTGGGGTGAGAAGGACGGCACCTTTTTAAACACTTCCCGTCGCGTTCAGCGCACGCGCAAGGCAAGCGAGCCGGCTCCTGGCGTAGAGCCTGATTGGAAGGTCGTTTGCTATATCGCACAAAGAATGGGACTTGAAGGGTTTGATTTTTTAAGCGCGGAAGAAATTTGGAACGAAGTGCGTGCATTAATGCCTAAATTTTTCGGCGGTATTAGCTACTATAGGCTAGATAAGCTAGGCGGCATAAGCTGGCCATGTCCTGATGAAGATCATCCTGGCACACCGGTTCTTTACGCAGATCATAAATCGATGCTGCCTGATGGTAAATTTAGAATGGTGCCGGTGCTTTACGTGGATGATAAAGAGGGGCGCGCTAAAGCTGAGGCGGATTTCAGAGCCAAGATGAAGATTCCTGATGATTATCCGGTGGGAAGCGGCGCGCTTAGCGAGATTCCGGATGAAATTTATCCGTGCTTATTTACGACCGGGCGCAAGGTTTATCACTACCACACTGGCACGATGACGAGAGAGTGCCGCGCGCTAGAGTACGGTGCGGGCGCAGAAGGCGCGCTCATCGAGGTGAGCCCCGACATCGCACGCGAACGCGAGCTTACCGAAGGCTGCTACGCGCTCGTTAAAAATAAGCGCGGTCAGATCGCCGCGAAGCTTCGCATAAATCCGGATCTGAAAGAGGGCACGATATTTACGACCTTCCATTACAGCGAGGCCGACGGCAACGAGCTCGTGCATGCGGGCGATCTGGATCCGCTATCGGGTATCCCGCCGCTAAAGATGACGATCGCAAATATCAGAAAGCTTAGCGAGAGCGAGTTTATCGAGTTCAGAAGACAAAACGAGATGTCGATGCACTCCGAGAAACCTTATCTATCGCCGGTGCATAGGTAGTTTGGGCGATAAACTCCGCCCGCTTTGCAAAGATGAAATTTAATCGCGGCTACGGCAAAATTTGATGAAATTTTATCTTTGCGGGTGCTTCATGGCCGCTTGTGCTCACGGTGCAAGCGACTCGTGGATTTTCCACGCGATTTTTTAAATACAAAACTGCGAGCGCTTTAAATTTACGCACGCCGCTTCGGCGAATTAAGGCTATTTAAGCAAAATTTCACTACGATACAGGCGAAATTAAAATAAGGAAGGTCTATGGAGCCGATTTATAGGGCGGAGATAGTTAAATTTAAAGGGGATGAAAGAAGGATCGTAAGCGATATCTTGGTGCGCGAGATCAAGCTTGAAATTTTACTAAACGGCAAGCGTTTCGGCGCGCTGATGGTGACTCCGAGCGATTTAAAGGCGCTTACGGTAGGCTATTTGCTAAGCGAAAATTTGATCTCGGATCCAAGCGGTATAAGAAGCATCGAGCTCGCGCCTGACGGACTTAGCGTGAATGTCTGTGGCGAGATAAACGAAAAGCGACTAAATAGCTTCGATGCCGAAAAGGTCATCATCAGCGGCTGTGGGCGCAGCTCTACCGCAAATATCGATCCTGCGGCGATGGCGGCGCGCAAAGTCCGCTCGGACGCTAAATTTCATAAGAATGAAATTTTAAATTTGATGAGCGAGTTTTACACGCAGTGCGAGCTTTACGAGATGACGGGCTGCGTGCACACCGCAAAGCTCTTTACTGCGGGCGGCGAGTATTTTATCGGCGAGGATATCGCCCAGCACAATACCATCGATAAATCGGTCGGCAAGGCGGTCTTGGCGGGGCACGATACGCAGGGCTCGCTTCTTTTGGTAAGCGGCAGGCTAAGCTCCGAAATGGTCGCCAAAGCCGTGATGAGCGGCATTAGCGCGCTTGTTTCGCGCACGGCTCCTACGAGCCTCGGCGTTGTGATCGCGCGTAAATTTGATCTTACCCTTTGCGGCTTCGCGCGCGGCGAAAATTTAAATGTTTATAGCGGCGAAGAGAGAATTTTGAGTTAAGAGGGCGGCATGGAGATAGATATCAAGATAGACGATAAAAAAGCAAGCGAGATCAAAAGGCTGATTTTAAATTTACTAAATCCAAGCGGCAAGCTCGATTGCGGCGCGGCGTTTAAGATCGCCGCTAAATTAGGCGTGGACGCGAGCGTAGTAGGAGATCTCGCGGCACGCGAAGGGATACGGATAGATCGCTGCGAACTCGGACAGTTCGGCAAGCTGCAATGTGGCGGAGGCAGTATAAAGGCGCTGCAGAAGCTAAATCCGTTTTTGGATGAGAAAAGGCGGATTTTTTGCCGCGACGCCCGCGCCGTAGCTAGCGGCGGAGTGGGGTTCGATACCGTGCGCTCTACGCTTAAGGAGCACGCCATAGACGTGAAATATTGTCAGCTGGGCTGCTTTAAGGAGAAGAAAGGCAAAAGAATGAGGGTAAAAACAAAAACTTGGATCGAAAATGCGCAGGGCGAGCTCATTTTCGGCAAGGGCAAAACCGAAGTGCTGGACGTGATCGCTCAGACGGGTTCCATCTCTAAAGCCGCCGAGGTTTTG
Organism: uncultured Campylobacter sp.; assembly: GCA_963456995.1. Taxonomy (GTDB): domain Bacteria; phylum Campylobacterota; class Campylobacteria; order Campylobacterales; family Campylobacteraceae; genus Campylobacter_B. Next base: position 3,881 of record CAUONQ010000134.1, read on the forward strand.
GGGATGAACTACAAAAAATGCTGGAGCCATCTGCAAATTTTACAAAAAAATCTGCAAGAGGAGCTCTTCAGCACCAAGCAAGGCGGCGGCAATGCCGCAGGCACGACGCTAAATGAGCGCGCCTATGAGCTGATCGCCGCGTATAAGCAGCTGCAAAGAGATATAGAAAACTACGCAAACGAGCGCTTTAAGGAGCTTTTTTTGAAAAAAGAGGGCGAAAAAGACGCAAGTAAAGCGGGAGATAAAAACCATTAAATTTAAAGGAGAAACGATGTTTGTAAAGCTAAACGAACGAACCTATCTAAACAAAGACAGGATCACGCGCATCAAGGTAGATAACGTCCAGGACGGTATTAGAATTCGCTTCTATGAGGGGCAGTTTCAAGTCGCCAAAAGCGGGAGATTTGAAAGCGAAGAAAAAGCGATGGAGTGGCTGCAGAAAAATTTTATCGGCAAATAGCCGCAAAGCGCACTTCATAGTCGCGCTAGCAGCTTGCGAACGAATCCGCAAAACAACGCTTTTTGTTATACGGTAGCGGCTCGCCGCTCATTAGCGCGATAATGATTTTCGGGTTTTGTGCTTTCAAGAAGAGCTTGCGCAAAGATGTTGCGGTAAATTTACGGCGAACGAGCTTCGGATATGGAGCCTAGTGTAGCGTGCAAATAGGGATACGATTACGCAAATATGGTCTATGACGACATTCGTTCGCCAAATTTACTTGAAAGATTTCATCATTTTAACCCTGCCAACGACATTTTTCGGTCAGCTTTGCTTATCGTGCCTATATAGTATTTATATTTTATTAAGTAC
>CAUONQ010000135.1:0-4689 GCA_963456995.1 uncultured Campylobacter sp.
GCAGGAGCTTCTTAAAAATATGATCGATCAGTCTCTTAAAATTTTAAAGAAAAAACAAGATGAAATTTTATCCGAGCCGATTTTTTCTAAATTTGACGAAAAAGAAGGCGATATAGAGGTCGAGATCGAAATTTCTTTCAGACCGGAGGTTAGCGTAGAAGGGTACGAGGAGCTAATTCCTAAGTTTAGTAGCCCGCGAGTTACTCAAAAAGAGATCGACGAAAAAGTAGCGGAATTTTTGCAGATGATCGCGCCGCTTTCTAAAACCAACAAAAAAATTCTAGCCAAAGACGATTTTGCAAAATTCGACTTCGAAGGCTTCGTAGACGGCAAGCCATTCGACGGCGGCAAGGCGCAGGACTACGTCCTTCAGATCGGCTCAAATCAATTTATCCCGGGCTTTGAAGACGGTATGATCGGACTTAGAGTGGGCGAGGAACGCGACGTAGCGGTTAAATTCCCCGAGAATTACGGCGCGAAAAGCTTAGCCGGCAAGGACGCGATTTTTAAAGTCAAGCTTCACGAAATTCAGGCTAAAAAGCCTGCCAAAGAGCTCGGCGAGGAGGAGCTAAAACAAGCGCTTCCGGGCGAGAAAGAGCCGAGCAAGGAGAAATTTGAAGCGCGCATCAAAGAGCGCATCAAAAACGATAAGCTTCAAAAGCTGATAAACGAGGATCTAAAGCCTAAATTTGCCGACGCGCTCGCCGAGAAATTTAACTTCGCACTTCCAAAAGCGATCGTCGAGCAGGAGATTAATTTGCAGTTTAACAATGCCTGGAGCGGCTTTTCAAAAGAGCAAATCGAGGAATTTAAAAACGATAAAAACGCAGTGGATAAAAAGCGCGAAGAGTTTAGAAAGGCTGCCGAAAACAGCGTCAAACTTACATTCTTAATCGACGAGCTAGCCAAAAAACGCAAGATCGACGTAAGCGATCAGGAGCTAGTCCAAGCGGTCTATATGGAGGCCTACACATACGGCGCCGATCCGAAGGAGCATCTAAATAGATACCGCAACAACGGCATGCTGCCGGCTGTAAAAATGGCACTTATAGAGGAGAAGCTATTCAATGATATTTTCTCAAAGCAGGGCAAAAAAGAAGAAAAGGGCGAATAGATGGTGATTCCTTACGTTATCGAACAAACTAGTCGCGGAGAGCGCAGCTACGACATCTACTCGAGGCTGCTAAAAGACCGTATCGTAATGCTTAGCGGCGAGATCGACGATGCGGTAGCAAGCTCGATCGTCGCGCAGCTTCTGTTTTTGGAGGCGGAGGATCCGGATAAGGATATCTATCTATACATCAACTCCCCGGGCGGCGTGGTTACTAGCGGATTTAGCATTTATGACACGATGAATTACATTAAACCCGACGTAAGTACGATCTGTATCGGTCAAGCGGCGTCGATGGGGGCATTTTTGCTAAGCTGCGGCGCAAAAGGCAAACGCTACGCACTTCCAAACTCTCGCATAATGATCCACCAGCCACTCGGCGGCGCGCAAGGCCAGGCTACCGATATCGAGATCCAAGCCAAAGAAATTTTACGAATGAAAGAAATTCTGAATGGCATCCTTTCGCAAAATTCCGGCAAAGATCTCGCGCAGGTCGAAAAGGACACCGATCGCGACTTTTTCATGAGCGCCGAGGATGCCGTGCAATACGGACTGATCGATCAAGTACTTCAAAAGAGCTTTAAATAGATGATCCTGGACGTCCTTACCTATCCGAATAAAAAGCTATACCAAAGATCGACCGAGGTCGTGAAATTCGACGCGGCGCTGGGCGAGCTTTCAGACGATATGTATGAGACGATGATCGCAAAAAACGGCATAGGCCTTGCCGCCATCCAGGTAGGCAAGCCCGTGCGCGCTTTGATTATAAATTTAGCCAATGAGGAAAAAATCCAAGACAAAAAGGACCTCATCGAGATCATCAATCCGCAAATTTTAAAAAAGGAAGGCGAGGTCGTTTACCAGGAGGGTTGCTTGTCGGTGCCGGGCTTTTACGAGGACGTCACGCGCGCCGAGTTTATCACGGTGCAGTTTCAAGACCGTGCCGGCAATACCCACGAAATGGACGCTAGCGAACTGCTAGCCGTCTGTATACAGCACGAGATGGACCACCTCGACGGACATCTTTTCATCGAGCGCATCGGATACAACAAACGTAAAAAATTTGATAAAGAATTCAAAAAAAGTCTAAAAGAAAAATCGAAATGAAATCCCTAAAATGCGCCGCCTTCACGGATGCACTGATCCCCGTAGAGGTCGAGTCGACATTCGTGCGGGGGCTGCCGGGATTTAATATCGTAGGCCTTGCGGGCGCTACAATAAAAGAGAGCGAAAGCCGCGTAAAAGCGGCGCTTATGAGCTTAAATTTTAAATTTCCCGCATCCAAAATCATCATAAATCTCTCCCCCTCCGACACGCCCAAAAACGGCTCGCACTTCGATCTTGCGATCGCGCTGCTAATCGCGCTGCAAAAAGAGCGCATCGACGGCGATTTCTTCGTCTTCGGCGAGCTCGGTTTAGACGGCAGCCTAAAGAGCACGGCGAGCCTCTTTTCGATCCTGCTTTTTTTAAGCACGAAGGTGAAGCGCGCTAAAATTTTAGTGCCGCAAAGCATTGCTCTAAAGGCCTGCACGATCCCAAACTACGACGTGTATGCGGTGGATAGCCTAAGCGACGCGGTGAGATTTTTTTTAGACGAGGAGTTCGCCGCAAACAGGCTCATGCGAGAAACCCATCCGCTTTTTAAGAACGTCGTGGAGATTGACGGGCAAATTTACGTCCCCAACCGCGATTTTTCGCTCGATTTCAAAGACGTCAAAGGGCAAAAGCGCGCCAAGCGCGCGAGCCTGATCGCCGCGTGCGGCATGCACAATATCCTATTTGAGGGCAGCCCAGGCTGCGGCAAAAGTATGTGCGCCAAGCGGATAGCTAGAATTCTGCCGCCGCAGAGCCTGGGCGAAGTGCTGCTCTCGTGCGCCTACGAGTCGCTAAATAACAAAGACGTCGATTTTAGCGCGCTGCGCCCCTTCCGCTCGCCGCACCACACCAGCACGCGCAGCTCGATTTTCGGCGGCGGCAGTAGTGGCGCAAAGATCGGCGAGGTCGCGCTTGCAAACGGCGGCGAGCTATTTTTCGACGAGCTGCCGCACTTCGGCAAGCAAATTTTAGAAAGCCTACGCGAGCCGCTGGAGGATAATAGAATTTTGATTTCGCGCGTAAATTCCAAGGTCGAATACCAAACGAAATTTATCTTCGTCGCGGCGCAAAACCCCTGCCCGTGCGGAAATCTATTCTCCAAAAACCTCACCTGCACCTGCTCGCTAAACGACATCAGGCGCTACAAAAACACGATCTCCGCGCCGCTGCTCGATCGCATCGACATATATGTCGCGATGGACGAGACCGCCGCGGACGACAGAAGCGACATTTGCAGCGAGGAGATGGCAGATGCCGTGCTGCGGGCGTTTCGCGCGCAAAAGGCTCGCGGACAGAGCGAGCTAAACGCAAAGCTGCGCGACGAGGAAACTGAAAAATTTTGCATCTGTGAAAGCGCTGCGCGAGAGGTTTTGCAAACGGCGATCACCCGCTACGACCTTTCGCAACGCGGCGTAAATAAAACGCTAAAGCTCGCGCGCACGATCGCCGATCTAGCAGGCGCCGAAATCATCGCCAAGGCGCATATTCTGGAGGCTCTTAGCTTTCGCATAAGGAGCGAAATTTGAAAAAAATTTTCTTTAGCACCGAGGAGCTCGACGCGCGAGCGAGCGCAAAATTTGGACTTAGCGAGCAAATTTTAATGGAAAACGCCGCCGGCAGGATAGAGAGCGAGATCAGAAAGCGGCTCAAAAAAGGCTCGCGTATTTTGGCGCTTTGCGGCGGCGGAAATAACGGCGCGGATGCGATGGCGGCACTGCGAAAGCTAAGCGGCGATTTTAGCTGCACTGCGCTTTGTGTGCTGGAAAATAGAAGCGCGGCGGGCAAATTTCAAGCGGATGCGGCGCGGGCTGCGGGCGTTAAACTTATCGATATCGCGAGCGCAAAAGACGATTGCGGGCACGTAGAGGACGCGTCTAGCAAGGATGCTTGCGCGCATGAAAGCATAGGCGGCTCCTATTTAAAAGGCACTGGCGCGAGCGAGCCGCGGGGCGAGCTCGAAAGCCCAAGCGACACGGACATTTCAGGCGGCGACGATAAATTAAGCGCGAAATTTACGAGCGCTAAATTTGAGATCGCGGCGCGCGGCGACGAATGCAGCAATCTAGGCAGAGAATGCGGCGAACCGAGCGTCCTGCACGATGAGATTACAAACGCAGATTGCATAATCGACGGGATTTTCGGCAGCGGTTTAAACAAAGCCTTAAGCTCTGAAATTTGTGAAATTTTATCTCTCGCAAACAGCGCAAAATCCCTAAAAATCGCAGTCGATATCCCAAGCGGCATCGACAAGAACGGGCGCATTTTAGGCGGTGCATTTTGCGCGGATCTGACGATCGCGATGGGAGCGCTGAAGCTCGCGCTGTTTTCGGATGCGGCGAAGGATCAGGTAGGGCGGATCAAGGTCGCAAATCTTGGAATTTCGCGCCAAAATTTTGAAGAGCGGAGCGAATATTTTCTACTTCAAAAAAGCGATCTGAAGCTGCCGCTACGCACGAAGCAAAACACTAACAAGGGCGATTTCG
>CAUONQ010000136.1:0-4676 GCA_963456995.1 uncultured Campylobacter sp.
ACTCCGTAGTTCATGCACCCGCTTCCAACGCCCGTGCCAAGGATCAAATTTATTAGTTCTGCATTAGCTAAAATTTTCCATCTTGCCTGCCACGCATATACTGGCTCGCGATTGTTGCCATAATAGAATTTCACAGATTCACCCAGCTTTTGCCACAATAAATTTAACTCCATTTCGCCATCATATTTTCGCCCCATAATCGTTTCAAATCGCTGTAAAATATTCGTCTTCATCATCTCTAAATGCCTGCTATCTTGCGGCTGCAAATAAACCTTATGTCCCAAAAGCCCGCTTACTGCGCACGCCACGTAGCCTTGCACAATAGCTTCGTTCTCGCAAATTTTATGATTTTTTGCTTCGACGATAGTTTGCGTAAATAGAATTTCACCCAAGCTTAGCCCGTCTTTTAGCACTGCTAGTGCGATTTTACGTTCAAACTCCGGCTCACATGAAGCAAATCGCACGCGCAAGTCCTCTCCTCGCAAGATAAAATCAAACACCGTGCGTTTAAAAATTTTACCGCTTGATTCGTGCCTATATCCTACATGCTCCGAAGCAGGCAGATAGCGATAAAGAAAGCCCTGAATCAGCTGCGAGAGAGATTTTGTAATTTTTAGATTTTTGGTTGGTAATTTTGCGTTGATGATCAGCATTTGCGCTCCTTTGCGCGGTAAAATTTTGCCAAAGGTTCGTGCAAACCTTGGGCAAACGAGCTCTAAGTGAAATTAAAATCCTACCTCTTTGATATCGGCAAACTGCAAAAACGCGCGATAAATTTGCCCGATATTTGCGATACGATTTGCGCGTATCGCGGCATCCTGGACGTTTATCATTACGTTATCGAAAAAATCATCAATCACGCCTTTAAGCCCAAATAGTGAGCGTAGATACCCACTCACGTCGTTTTCGTTGAGCTTAATCGCCCTGAACGCCGCATTTAGCGCGCGCTCAGCGTCGTGTTCGAATAGGTTTTTATCCACCGCGCCTATTTTTTCGTCCTTGATGATATTGGCCAGGCGCTTAAAGGTCGCAAAATTTTCCCCGAAATCCGCTGCTGCTGCGATCTCACCCAGAGCTTTTATGGCCTCGCTTAGTAGTAATAGATCGTTTTCGCCGCTTGCGATGCACGCCTTGATCACGGACGGATTTATCTCGTCAAAAATTCCGTATAACCTATCTTTTATAAAATCCAGCAGTTTAGAAATGTCAAATTTCTTATAATTTGGCGCCAGCTTCTGCGCCAGCGCATTCGCATCAAAGCTCAATCCTTGATTTAGTAAAATTTTAATTAGCCCCGTAGCTGCGCGGCGAAGCGCATACGGATCTTTATTGCCGCTTGGAACTTTATTGATACTAAAAAGCCCCAGGAGCGTTTCAAATTTCATCGCTACAGCGATTACGCTACTAAATACACCGCTTGGCAGCTCGCTATCCTCGCCACTAGGCAGATATTGCTCGCGTATCGCGCGGCATACATGATCTGCCAGTCCAGCATGTGCGGCATAGTAACTACCCATAATGCCTTGAAGCTCGCTAAATTCGCCAACCATCGTGCTGCTAAGGTCTGCTTTACTAAACATTACGGCATTTTCCACATCCAGCGAGAAGTCCTTTTTGCCGATCTCCGCCTCAATCTGCGTAGCATAATCCGCGCTCAGTGCCTTTGCTACCGCTAGCTCGCGCACTTGCTTATCATAAACCGAGCCAAGGGCTTGCATATAGGAAATTTGCTTAAGTTTTTCAGGGCTAAATTCCGCTTGCAAATCGCTTTTCCAAAAAAACATAGCATCGCTTAGGCGCGCGCGTAAAACTTTTTCATTGCCGCGTACTACAAGCTCGTCATCATCGGTGATCGCATTGCTAACGACAACGAAGTGATTGCTTAAGCTTTTACCCTCGAAAACGGGAAAATAGCGCTGATTCTCCTTCATCGAAGTGATGATAACCTCTTTTGGTACGCTTAAAAAATCTCGCTCAAAACTGCCTAGCAGCGCCGTCGGATACTCAGTGATAGCCGTTACTTCATCCAGCAACGCAGGATCGACCTCGATCTTAAAGCCATGCTTTTTCTCGAGCTTTGCAAACTCGCTTAGAATTTTATTCTTTCTTTTTTGCTCGCTTAAAATTACGCCGTTACGCTCCAGCAGTGCGAAATAATCTGCGGCGTCTTTAAATTTAATCGCTTCGTAGCCAAATTTTCGGTGCGGAAAAAATGCAGCTGCGCTTCGCACACCATAAATTTCAAAATCTACGTTTTCTCCGCCCAAAACGCAGGCTATGCTTCTTATCGGACGGATAAACTCAAACTCGCCGCTACCCCAGCGCATCGCGCGTCCAAAATTTAGCGATCGTAAAAACTCCTCTATCATTTCGCCTAGAATTTCACGACTATCGCGCCCCTTTTGTACCGCAGCGTGGTAGAGCACCTCTTTGCCGCCCACCTGCCGAAATTCCAGCTCGCTTTCGCTTATGCCGCATTTTTTAGCAAAACTTAGCGCTGCAGGGCTCCATGCGCCGTCTTTTAGTGCGACGGACTTAGGTGCGCCCGTGCTTACGATCTGCGCATCATCGCCACGTTGCGGAAAATCCTCGTGAAATAGCACAAATCTACGCGGGCTAAATTCGAAGCGAAAGTCGCTATTTATGCGGTTAGCCTCAAGCACCGCGCGCCATTTTGGCGCGATATTCGCACGCTCTTTTAAAAACGGGATCGCAGGCAGCTCCTCGACCCCAATCTCAATGAGTAGTTCCATCTTTATCCTTTTTTCGTTGATTTCGTTTTTCGTTTTTCTCTATCATTTCGCGGTTAAATCCTACGATCATAAATATCATAAAAAGCACGAAAAGTGCGGTTATAACGGCATGTATCATTCTACTATAAATTCCTTTTGCCCTTTATAAATCGTAAAATAGGCATTTTTAAATTCTAAATTTTTGCCGTTTTGTACAGGAGCGCTTTTGCGAAAAATTCTAAACTCGCCCGCGCCTTTTAGATCAATTATGCCATCTTTAACGTCGCCTTTGATCGTGCTTATCACATCTCCTGCGCGCAGCTGCCGCACCGATGCGCTAGACAAAACGTATGGCGCGATAGAGCCTACGTTGCCGTTTCTAGATACGATCTCAAAATCGTCGATCTCAAAGCCTTGCTTATAAAATTTAGTCTTTTTTACTAGCAGATCGAGTTTATCGCCTAGCTGCAGCCCGCTGCCGCCATAGACAAAAACTCCGCTTCCATCTTGGGAGATCGCAAAGCCGTGGCGGTTTGTAAAGCTCACGACTGCGCCTTTTATCAGCACAGGCTCACTTATAATGCGCCCATAAAGCCCCTCTATCGTGACGGTCTTTGCGGCACTAGCGGTATTTTTAGCTAAAAATTCTTGCTTTTTCGGCGTAGATTTTAAAGCGCCTTCGTTCGTCAGAATGAAGCTAATCGGGAAATGATCGGAAGCGGTAGAGGATTTAGCAACAGCGAAACTGTCCTTTTTATATCCTGGCTCGCTACTAAAAAAATCGTCGCTAAGCAAGATATGATCGAGCACTGCGCCGCTTTCGTGAGACTCACAAGAGCCAAAATGCTTTAACTGCGAGCAGGGATGCAGCGCCCACAAATCACTAAATCCATCGCGTTCAATAAGCTCATTTAGCAAAGAATTTCGCCCGAAATTCGTATTAAAATCTCCCGCTACGATAGCGCGTTGGTGCCCTTGCAAAACCTCGCGTAAAAAGGCGAAATTGCGCTTGCGCTCACTTAGCGGATTGCGTGCAGAGAGCATATGCACGACATAAAAGCTAAAATCAGCGCCGTTAAGCGCAAAATCAGCGCGCAAAATATCTCTAGTTTTAAGCTCTGTCGGGCGGTAGATTTTTTGAAATTTTATCGGTATGCGTGACATCACTGCCACGCCCGCAGGTGCAGTCTGTGCGCGCGAAAAAGCGTAGAATTTATAGCCCACCTTCTGCGCAAGCGCTTTTAGCACGGTTTCGTTTTCGATCTCTTGCAGCCCCAAAATATCGGCATTAAGCGCGCTTATCTCATCTGCCACCGCTTGCAGTTTGCGCTCGTATTTTTGCTCGCTCCATAAACTGCGTCCGATCTCAAAATCCGCGTATTCCGTGCCGTCGTTTACGCCGTCGAATAAATTTTGCACGTTAAACGATGCGATTTTCAGCTCCGCCGCACTCGCGCTGCAAAAAAACATCGCAAAAAGTAGCGCTAAAACTCGCAAACCGCACTCCTAAAATCGAATTTATCGATATTTTGGCGGATCGCTTCGTAGGTTACGATACCCACGCTGGTGGCTAAATTTAAACTGCGCCCCGCCCCGCTCATCGGGATTGTAATGCAGTTTTCGCGATTTGTCCGCATGATCTCAAGCGGCAGCCCGTGCCCCTCCGAGCCGAAAATCAAAAAATCGCCCGGCTGAAATTTCGCCTCGCAATAGAGCTTGTTCGTCTTCGTCGTCGCAAAAAAGAAGCGTTGCTTAAATTTCTCGTTCGCCGCCATAAACTCGTCCCAATTTTCCCAAATTTTAAGATCCAAGTTCGCCCAATAATCAAGCCCCGCGCGGCGCAGATGCTTATCATCGATGAGGAATCCTAGCGGCTTGATCAGATGCAAAGGACATCCCGCATTGACGCACATGCGCCCGATGGAGCCCGTGTTTGTGTGGATC
>CAUONQ010000137.1:0-4667 GCA_963456995.1 uncultured Campylobacter sp.
ACGTTTTTGTAATAGTAGCTCGTGATATTGACGACCTTGTTGCCACCCTCTTTTTTGGCGCGATCTTGAAAGCTAAGCAGCGCCGATAAAAACGCACGGTTGCATGCGGCTTGATCGCTCTTGCCAACGCCGTTTGCTTTTTTGTTCGAGCTTAGCTGCTGCGTGATTTTTCTGCCTGCGGATTTGTTGCCGAAGTAGAATTTTATGTTCGGATCGAGCTTGGCTTTGGCGTCGGGCTCTGCGAGTGCCGCGGCGATCGGGAAGCGCACGATATCGTTTTTGGCATAAGCCGAATTAGCGACAAAAAGTGTCGCAACTACGAAAAATAGAAATTTTTTCATTTTCTCTCCTTTAGTCGATAAATTTTTTAAAAATCAAAGATGTGTTTACGCCGCCGAAAGCGAAGTTGTTATTCATAACGTAATCCGTCTCTATCTCCTGCGGCTGCGTGAGGTACCTAAGCGGCGCGCACTGCGGATCGATATCTCGTAAATTTAGATTCGGATAGAATAGCCCCTCGTTCATCATCATCACCGAGATAAAGCTCTCCAGTGTCCCGCACGCACCTAAAGTATGACCCAAATAGCCTTTGTAGGAGCTCACGGGCGTTTGCGAGCCAAAAATTTCATGCGTTGCGGTAGATTCTGCGACGTCGCCCTGTCTGGTCGCCGTAGCGTGAGCGTTTACGTGCCCGATGAGATCCGGAGAAATCGCGGCGTCTTTGAGCGCCAGCTGCATCGCCGCGCGCATAGTCTCGCTCTGCGGACGGGTGATATGCGTGCCGTCGCAGGTCGTGCCGAAGCCCACTATCTCGGCGTAAATTTTAGCGCCGCGAGAAAGTGCGCTTTCGAGGCTTTCTAGCACGAACATAGCGCCGCCTTCGCCCAAAACCAGTCCATCGCGCGCTATATCAAAAGGTGCAGGGCTTAGGGTAGGGGTGTCGTTTTTACAGCTTGTCGCGTAGAGCTTGTCAAACACGAATGCCTGGCTTGGGTGCAGCTCGTCCGCGCCGCCTGCCAGCATCATATCTATCAGGCCGAATTTTATCGCTTCGTAGGAGTAGCCGATCGCTTGAGACGCACTCGTGCACGCAGAGCTCGTGGGGATGAGCCTGCCTTTTAGCCCGTAGTGGATCGCGATATTTGCAGCGACGGTGTGAGGCATCATCTTGACGTAGGAGTTGGCGTTGAAGGTGCTATCCTTGCCATGCAAAATATCTATGACCTCGCCCGTAGCCTTTGCATCGCCGCTGCAGCTACCCGCTGCGACGCCCATACGGCCGTCCTTTATGCGCTCATCTTCCAAAAGACCCGCATCAGCCAGAGCCTCATTCGCAGCATCAACGCCAAGCATCGCTACCTTACCCATCGAGCGGGTATCTTTGCGGCTCCAGTGCGCGGGCGGCACGTAGTTTTGTATCGGCGCGCCCAGCCTAGTGTTTAGCTCCTCGCCGAAGATATCCCATTCGCTCATATAAACTACGGCGCTTTTTTGCTGCGCCAAATTCTGCTTTATGCTCTCCCAGTCCCGTCCGAATGCACAGACGTTGCCAAAACCAGTAATAACTACTCTATTTAACATAATCCACCGTCTATTTTAATAACCTCTTTTGTGATATATGCGGAATTTTCGCTTAGTAAAAACTCCACCAAATGCGCTACCTCGCTCGGCTCGCCGATGCGCCCTAGCGGAATCGCGCTTAAAATTTGCTCACTTGCGGTTTCGTTTATACCTTCGCTCATCGCCGTTTTGATGAGCCCGGGAGCCACGACGTTTACCGTGATCTTGCGGCTTGCAAGTTCTATCGCCAGCGATTTTGCCGCGGCGATTAGGCCTCCTTTGCTAGCGGCGTAGTTGCTCTGGCCGCGGTTGCCGGCAATTCCGCTAACCGAGCTCATCACGACGATACGCCCGCCCTTTTTGGCGCGGATCATCGGCATCAACGCAGGCTTTAGGACGTTGTAAAACCCGCCTAAATTCGTATCTATCACGCTTTGCCAATCCTCGCGCTCAAACCACACGAAGGAGTTATCTCGCGTGATACCAGCATTTAGCACAATGCCCCAGTATGCGCCGTTTGCCTCTATGTCTGCTTCGATCCGCTCCTGCGCCGCAGCGGTATCTGCGATGTCAAATTTTAAAATTTGAACTTCCGCCGCGCCTGCGTCCAAGCAGTGCTTCGCTACGTCATTAAGCTTTGCTTCGTTGCGCCCGTTTAGCGCCAAGCCGTAACCCTTTTGCGCTAAATTTAACGCGCACGCCTCGCCGATACCGCCGCTCGCTCCGGTAATTAAAATTCTCTTAGCCATTTATACTCTTTATCATTTCGTCGCTCGCGCGCATTACGCTTAGCGTGGCGCTTGCGATATGTTCGCCGCCGCAGCGGATCTCGCAGTCGAAGATATATAGCCCCTCGCCGTCGCTCACGCTCTGCCTCGCCGTCGTGATCACGCGCTCGCCCACCTTCAGGCTTGCGCGCGAAATATGAAGGTTTCGCACGCCCAGCAAAAACCCAAGCCTCGCCTCGCCGTCATTTCGGTAGCCCGAATACACGCCGATACACTGCGCCATTATCTCCATATACGCGTAGCTGCCGAGCTTGCCGTCTTCGGTAAACGGCGAGTCCTCTTTAACGCTAAACGCGCAGCTTACGTAACCGTCGCTAACCTCTAAAATTTCATCCGCGAAGACCATATATCCGCTCTGCGGTAGGATGCTAGAGGCTCTCATACGCGTCCTATTATGGTTACGGCGTTGTCGCCGCCGAAAGCAAAGCTTAGATTCATCGCGGTATCTACGCGCGCCTTTTTTGCTTCGCACGCGAGATTAAATTTAGACAGCGCCGCTGGAATTTCGATCGTTTGCGAAGCTTGATCCGCAGCGTATTTTAAAATTTTATCGCCTGCGTCTTGCAAAGCTTTAGACGCAGCCAAAATTTCATCCGCGCTACTTTTTGAAATTTCACCCTGCGCGTTTTGCAGAATTTCACCGCCCAAGCTGCATGAAATTTGATCGCTTTCGCTGTTTAAAATTTCATCGTTTTGCTCGCCGTGCCGCGCCTGCGCGCCGCGAAAAATTTCAGCCTCAGAGCCGCCCCAAATTTTATCATTCGTAAAATTGGGCGGGATCACGCCCTGTTTGATCGCCTCGTAGCAGACGGCAAGCTCGATCGCCCCCGCAGCACCCAGAGTGTGTCCGGTCGCCCATTTGGACGAGCTTGCAGGCGCTGAGGGTAGGGCGACGCTCATAGCCAAGGCCTCCATCGCGTCGTTAGCCGCAGTGCCGGTGCCGTGCAGATTTACGTAGTCGACGCTTTGCAGCTGCGCCGATTTTAACGCGGTTTTAATCGCTTTGATCTGCATGAGTGCGCTAGGATCGGGCTTGGTGATGTGGTAGGCATCGGAGTTTGCGGCGTGAGCTAAAAACGCAACATCGCTTATGCGCTCGCGCGAAAGCACGAATGCGCAGGCTCCCTCGCCCAGATTTGTGCCCGCACGCGCCTCTGAAAACGGCTTTAGCGGCTGCTCGCTTAAAATTTCAAGCGCGCTAAAGCCCTGCAGCGTGAGCTCGTCTAATGCGTCGGCACCGCCGAAAACGACCGCGTCGCAAAGTCCCGCGTAGATGAGGCGCGAAGCTTCGATCAGAGCTTTGTTTCCGCTGGTGCACGCACTCGAAACTCCGATCGCGACGGATTTTAGCCCGAAGCGTTCGCGGATAAAATTTGCGGGGTTTGCGTGGGAGTTGCGCTCAAAGCAGAAGTTTTTAAATTTAACGTTTGCGTCTTTTGAATTTTTGGCGAAATTTTCGCCGCTTGGAGTAGAAATTTCGCTGCACGGCGCAGAGTTTTCGCCGTCTTGCGAGATAAAATTTTCCGCGTCTTTACCACAAGCGAAAAATTCCGCATAGTTTTCCTGCACGCCGGTATTGGTAGTCGCAAACACCACGCCAATGCGGTGCGCGCCGAATTTTTGCACGGCTTGCTCTATTTGCTCCTGCACGCCGAGGCAGGCGTAAAGCGCCAGGGCGTTCGTGCGCGTGGCGTAAGCACGATCTTTGATCTGCGGCAGCGGCGTATCCACGCGCCCAAAGATGAAATTTTTGCCATAGGCGCTAAGCTTTCGCAGCGCGGATCTCTTCTCGCACAGCGCGCTAAAAAGCTCTGCGGCGCTGTTTGCGCCCGCGCAGATTAGTCCCGGGCTACTTAGATACTGCGTCATATCGGCGCCCCTTTGCGTTTATGGCGAAATTTGCTTTATCCGCATTCCCAAGTAGGGCTAAGAATACTTGCTCGCTTTGCGAATCGGGCGGCAAGAAGCCGTCGTTGCGAAATTTCGCCTCGCCGCCTTTGATCGATAAAATTTTACGTGCGATCGGCGCGCCTAGCATATCGAGCCACACGAGCTTGTAGCGGCTTTCCTCGCCGTTTGCGGGTGAAATTTTGGAGATCAGGGCTCTGCTTTTTACGCCGAGCTCGTCCGTCAGGATGAACTGCTTTTGGCTAAATTCCGCTATCTGCTCGGGCGCCTTGCGTGCGCATCCGCCTATAAAAAACGCGGTGCAAAGCAGAATGAAAGCCGTTTTAGAAATAGCGTAAAAACGATAAACAGGTCTCAAAAATTCTCCCTAAAAACGAGCGAAATCAAAATTTCGCCCTCCAAAATATAGCT
>CAUONQ010000138.1:0-4649 GCA_963456995.1 uncultured Campylobacter sp.
TTTTTGCGGGACTTTTAAGAAGTGCAAAGCGAAATTTACGACGGAATTTGCGGACTGATTTTAAGGATTTATAGGCTGCAATTTACCTCGTTCATTTTAAGCTCGAACTTCGCAAGCGAAACACGAAATTTTGCCGCAAGGGCGCAGGATGATTTTAAATCCTTTAAAATTTAGCGCTTAATTTTACGACCGAAATTCTACGCCCAAGCTCAGAGCGCGAAAATTCCGCGCTTTGCTTTAAAATCTCACCTCCGAGCTCATATTAAAATCCCGTGCCTTGCTTTTCTTTAAAATTTCGCGCTGAAATTTTGTTTTATAACCCCGCGCCGAAATTCTATCCGCGCGAAGCCCTATGCGTTAATGTGTCGCAAAAAAGCTCTGAATTTTCGCTTTATCACTAGTTTTACTAAGGGCTAACATCAGCAGCACGCGCGCTTTTTGCGGATTTAGATTATCTGCGGTTAAAAAGCCAAGTTTTGCGTCGTCCACCTCCGAGCTAACGCTAGTTGAGCCGCTGCCCGTGCGGCTTGAGCGCACAACGACCACGCCCGCTTCGCTAGCTTTTGCGAGCGCGGCCTGCAAATCCGGATATAAATTTCCATTGCCTACGCCCGCTACGATAATGCCCTTAGCGCCCTTTTGCACCGCTGCATCGACCAAATCGCCGCTATCTTGCGCGTGTCCATAGATGATATCGACGCGCGGCAAGGCTTTGAGGTCCTTGATATTAAATTCGCTTGCGACGGTGTGCTTGCGAAGCGGCGCCATATAGAAATTTACGACTCCGTAATTCACGGTGCCGATTTTGCCGGAATTCGGCGAGGCAAAAGCCGCAACGTTAGTAGTATTTGTTTTCGTAACCTCGCGCGCGGCGTGAATCTCGTCGTTCATCACTACAAGAGCGCCCTTTTCGCGAGCGCTTTTATCTGCCGCGACGCTTACGGCGTTATAGATATTTAGCGGACCGTCCGCGCTCATCGAATCGGCGTTTCGCATCGCGCCCACCAAAACGATCGGTTTTTTAGATTTTACTACCAAGCTTAAAAAATACGCCGTCTCCTCCATCGTATCGGTTCCGTGCACGATGACGACGCCGTCGACGTCGTTTTTAGTAAGCAGCTCGCTTACGCGGTTTGCAAGCTTGAGCCAAATTTCATCGTTCATCTCCTGCGAGCCGATATTTGAAATTTGCTCGCTTTTAATCGTAGCTAAATCCCCTAGCTGCGGTACTGCCGATAAGATATCTTCTATGCCCTTAGAGCCTGCGGTATAGTTGCCCTCCGTGGCACTTGCGCTGCTTCCCGCGATCGTGCCGCCGGTAGCTAAAATATAAATATTTGGCTTCGCAGCAGCCAAAGATGACACGATAAAAAACGTAATAAACGCAAATTTCTTGAGTAGCCCCATAGTTGCTCCTTAAAAAGTGATAAAATTTTTATAATTTAAGCAAAATTCTAGCATAAAATTTTTATTATATTTTATTTTGCTGCTATAATGCGCGAAAAATTTTGATTATTTTAAGGAAATTTTATGGGACTGAAAAGCGATAAATGGATCAGACAGATGTCGCAGCAGCACGATATGATAGCGCCCTTTTGCGAGGAAAATATCGGTCGCGGCGTCGTTAGCTACGGACTTTCCAGCTACGGATACGATATAAGGGTCGCAAGAGAGTTTAAAATTTTTACAAACGTCGGTGGAACGGTCGTCGATCCTAAAAATTTCGACGCAAAAAACGTCGTGGATTTTGAGGGCGACGTCTGCATCGTGCCGCCAAATTCCTTCGCGCTAGCACGCACCATCGAATACTTCAAAATGCCACGCGATGTGCTTGCGATCTGCCTAGGCAAAAGCACCTACGCGCGCTGCGGCATCATCGTAAACGTAACGCCCTTTGAGCCCGGTTTTGAGGGGCACATCACGATTGAAATTTCCAACACCACGCCGCTGCCTGCAAAAATTTACGCGAACGAAGGCATCGCGCAGGTTTTGTTTCTGCAAGGAGATGAGCCATGCGAGGTGAGCTACTGCGACAAAAAGGGCAAATACCAAAGCCAAAAGGGCATCACGCTGCCTAGAATTCTAAAGGATTAAGCAATGAAAAATTTAATCATCGTAGAATCCCCCGCAAAAGCCAAAACTATCAAAAATTTCTTAGGCGACGATTACGACGTCATCGCGTCTAAAGGACATATCCGCGATCTGCCGCAGAAAAAATTCGGCATTAAAATCAAAGACAAAAGCTTCGAGCCCGAATACGAAATCAGCGCCGATCACGATCAGATCGTAAAGCAGATAAAGACGCTCGCCAAAAAAGCGGATCAAATTTACCTCGCGACGGACGAGGACCGCGAGGGCGAGGCGATCGCCTATCATATCGCAGCTTCGATCGGCAAGCAAGCGGAGGATCTGCCGCGCATCGTATTTCACGAGATCACCAAAAGTGCGATCTCAAACGCGCTAAGCTCGCCACGCAAGCTTAATATCGCAAGCGTAAACGCCCAACAAGCGCGCCGCCTGCTCGATCGCATCGTGGGCTACAAACTAAGTCCGCTTTTAAATTTGAAGATCCAGCGCGGCTTAAGCGCGGGTCGCGTCCAAAGCGCCGCGCTTAAGATCGTCGTCGATCGCGAGCGTGAAATTTTAAATTTTAAACCGGCAGAATTTCACAGCATCGACGCGGTTTTTAAGAAGGACTTGGAAGCCGAGCTCGTCGAATTTCGCGGCAAAAAGATGGAAAAGCTCTCGGTCAAAAACGCGGCGCAAGCTAGCGAAATCATCGCGGCGCTGCAAAAAGACAAATTTAGCGTAGAGAGTATCGAGAGCAAATCGCGCAAGACGAATCCCTACCCGCCGTTTATGACCTCGACGCTGCAACAGGCAGCGAGCACGGCTCTGGGCTTTAATCCGCGCAAGACGATGAGCCTTGCGCAGAGCCTTTATGAGGGCGTCAATACTAAAAACGGCGGCGCGATCACCTATATGCGAACCGACTCGCTAAATATCGCTAAAGAAGCGATCGCGGCGGCTCGCGAGCTCATCGAGGGGCGCTTCGGCGAAAAATATCTGCCCAAAAGCGCGAATTTATACGCCACCAAAAGTAAAGGCGCGCAGGAAGCACACGAGGCGATACGGCCTACCGATCTAAAGCTTACCCCCGAGCTCGCGCAAAAAATCCTGCCTCGCGACGAATACCGCCTTTACGCGCTCATCTACAACCGCTTCGTAGCCTCGCAGATGAGCCCTAGCGTCTCGCAGATCCAAACGATCATCGTGCGCGGCGAAGAGGGCGCGTTTAAGATCAACGGACGCAAGGTGGAATTTGACGGATTTTACAAGGCTTACGGCGATCTGGATAAGGATAAAATTTTACCAAGCCTTAGCGCAGGCGATGCGATGAGCCTGCAAAGTCTAAGCTCGCAGCAGCACTTCACCGAGCCGCCGGCGCGCTATTCGGAAGCGAGCCTCATCAAAAAGCTCGAAAGTCTCGGCATCGGCAGGCCCTCGACCTATGCGCCTACCATCTCGCTGCTTACTGCGCGCAACTACGTAAATATCGAGCAAAAGCACCTGGTGCCGAGCGAGATCGCCTTTAAGATCACCGAGATGCTGGAGCAAAATTTTAAAAATATCGTAGATAGCGAGTTTACCTCAAAAATGGAAGAGAAGCTCGACGACATCGCTGAAAACAAAGCGGACTGGCAGCAAATTTTAGCGGATTTCTACTACCCTTTTATGGACGAGATCGCCAAAGGAAAAACCTCGATCGCAAGCCAAAAGCTAGCCGAAAAGATCGGCGAAACCTGCCCGAACTGCGGCGGCGAGCTACTTAAGCGCCAGGGCAGATTCGGTGAGTTCATCGCTTGCTCGAACTATCCGAAGTGCAAATACTCCCGCAACGCGGACGCCAGTGCCGAGGGGGCAAGCGAGGAGAAGGCGGCACCCGAAGTGCTAGATGAGAAATGCCCGCAGTGCGGTAAAAATTTAATCAAGCGCAAGGGCAGATACGGCGAGTTTATCGCTTGCGAGGGTTATCCGAAGTGCAAATACTCGCGAAAAATCGAGGGTGCGGCAAAGGAGAAAAAGCCGCTGCTCTCCACTGGCGTTAAGTGCCCGAGCTGCGGCACGGGCGAGATCGTCGAGCGCTTCTCCAGACGCGGCAAATTCTACGGCTGCACGAACTACCCTAAATGCGGCTTTGTGAGCAACTACGCGCCGATTGCGCGCGCATGCCCGCAGTGCGGCAACTCATACATGCTCCGCAAAGAGCTAAAAAAAGGTAACTTCGCCGAGTGCCCGCAGTGCAAGCTTAAAGAAGAGATCGATTGATAATAGGCGTCATCTCGGACTCTCATCGCGAAACGGAGGTTGCCGCAAGCGCCATAGAATGGCTGCTCGCGCGCGGAGCGGATCTGCTCGTGCATGCAGAGGGCATCGTCGCGATCGAGACGCTGCGGCTTTTGCGACAAAGCGGCAAACCCTACTTCGCGGTTTTAGGGAACAACGACGAAGCGCTTACCGAGTTTAAAAATGAGTTCGACCTGTACGATGAACCCTTCTGCACGGAGTTTGCTGGGCTGCGACTAAAAATAATGCACCATCCGTTTTATCTCTTTGACGAGGAGCCCGCAGCGCAAAATGAAGCAGAC
>CAUONQ010000139.1:0-4630 GCA_963456995.1 uncultured Campylobacter sp.
CGCAGGTGGTGTTCGGGCCCGTGGGGATGATGTTTGACGAAAATGCCAAAAAGCAGCTAGAGGCCGCAGGCATCGCAGTCGTGAATGTAAGTAAGATGTCAAGCGTGAAGGAAATTCAAGATAGCTTTAATAGGATCGCCGATATCTGGGGCGGGCAGAGCGTGCAGCGCGCGAAGGAATTTAACGCGTATTTTGACGAAAACGTGAAATTCGCAAGCGAGCGCACGGCAAAGATCGAGCCTAAAAAGCGCGTTTTGGTGCTAAATTTCAACTCCGGAAATTTCAGCACCATCAGCGGCTCGGACATCGGCGCGGAGTATATAAAAATCGCGGGCGGGATAAATTTGAGCTCCGAGATCGGCAAAGAGGATTTTAAAATTTCAAAGGCGATAAACGAGGAACAGGTTATCATTTTCGACCCCGACGTGATAATCACTAACTCGCGCTCTAGCAAGGAGCAGATCGCCAAAAATCCGTCGTTTACGCAGCTAAAAGCGGTGCGCGGCGGACAAATTTTCGTCGTGCCTAGCGGCGTGTATCTATGGAGCGTACGCAGCGCCGAGGGCGCGCTATATCCACTGTGGCTGGGCAAGGTCTTTTACCCAAGCGCCTTTGCCGATCTTGATATGAAGCAAAAGACGCGCGAGTTTTATGAGAAATTTTATAATTACAAACTCAGTGGCGAGGAGATAGAGGCGATTTTAAATCCGCCGCTTGAGAGATAAACTTAACGCCGCCGCGTCGTTTCCGGCCTGCGTTTTTAAAATTTTAAATCGCGAAATCTGCGCCGCAAACTCTAAACTCATGCAATCCTGCGTCGCTAAAGTTTACGCGTAAATTCACTAGCGCGCGGTTTAAAATTTAGCCGTTTTTGGTTATAATCTTTGCAAAACCACGAAACGGAGAGCAATGAAACAAGTTTTAATCATCGCAAGCGGAAAGTTTGCGCGCCATTTTTTATCCAAAGTTTGTAAAATCAAAGATGTCATCAGATCATATCGCGTCATAGCTAAAAATATGGATGCCGTGCCCGCAGAGCTTGAAAACGAGTCAAATTTTTCGGTCGAAATTTTTGATCCTACTAGCATTGAGCGGTTGCGCGTGGTGCTAGCAGAAGAGGAATTCGATCGCTGCATAGTGATAATGGAGGATGAATTTGACACTAAAGTAACACTTGAAAATTTAAAGACGCTCGCTTCGGATTTAGAACTTTACGTGGCCGATTTTTGGGGACTTTTGCGCGAGAATAAAAACGAGGCTCACGTAAAAATCGTAAATACCCTCGCGCTAAATTCCTCGCGCTTCATCGGTTTTTTGCCCGATAGCCCCGTTTTTGCTGATAACATTGGGCTTGGGCGCGGAGAGATAATGGAGGTAAAAGTGCCCGTAGGAAGCTCGTTTGCGTATAAAAAAATCAGCACGCTTTCTAATGCCAAATATCAAATTCCGATGATCTATCGTCACAATAATTACATCGTAACGACGCCCAGCTCGCGGATATATCCGAATGATACGATCTTAGTCGTTGGTGAGCCTAGCGCGCTGCGAGCGGTGTTTGCTGAAGTAAAAAAGCAAAGCGGGCAATTTCCATCGCCGTTTGGGCTAAATATTTTCGCGCTAATCGATATGAAAAAAATGAGCGGTGATGAGATAGCTAGGACGGTTAGGGCGCTTGAGTTTTTGGATTTGCATATTAGAAATCATAAAATTTATCTGCGAATTTTAAATCCTCTGCTAAACGACGCTTTTAGCGAGCTTAAAGCGCTGTGTGAGCGGGATAAATTTGAAATTCTAATCGACTACGCAGGAGGGAGCGCGCTGGATCTAAAACGTGACGCGAGCGAAAATAAAGCGGGTCTGGTAGTTTGCTCGAGCAAGGTTTTCGAGGCGAAAAAGAGCGCTTTAAAGGCGCTAGAAATTCCCGTGCTAAGCCTCGGTGAAGGCGAGCTAAAAGACGTGCGTAAAAGCGTCGTGCTAAGTGCAGGCGAGCGGCTACGCGAGGAATCGAGCATCGTCTTTGATATCAGCTCCCAGCTAGGGCTAGACGTGTAGTTGTATCTTTTCGGCGAGAGCGAAAAGGGCGAGTTTGCGCAAAGCTACGTGAGCTTATCGAAGCTTTTTAAGCAGAGTTTATTCGTGATTCCTTGCGAGCGGCAAAATCCGATTTTAGCGCTAGGTAGCGAGCGAGATCTGCTACAATTTGTGCCATTTAATGATAGAATTTTGGCTCGCAAGCTCACATCGATTTTCAATCAGGATTTGGATCAGATGTATTTTAAACTCGGCAAAAATCATCAAATTTTCGTTCCGAGCGATTACGGGTATGAAAAGTAATCGAAATTTATGTTACAATTACCCAAAAATCAAAGGCTAGCGTATGAAAATCGATCTTAATTTAGGTAAAAAATACAGCGTTTTTATCGACGAATTGCATAGTTTAAAAATTAGCGGTAAGGTCGCTATCGTGACAAATCCTAAAGTAGCGGGGCTGTGGCTTGATTTCTTACTGCAGCGGCTAGATTGCGAGCAAAAATTTATCATCACGATCCCGGACGGCGAGGAGTATAAAAATACCGCGAGCGTGGAGCAAATTTTAGAGCAGCTTTTTAGCTCCAAGCTTGATCGCAAAAGCACGCTCATCGCTCTTGGCGGCGGTGTTATTAGCGATATAACGGGCTTTTGCGCGAGTATTTATGAACGCGGCATCGATTTTATCAATATTCCGACGACCCTGCTAGCGCAAGTAGATGCGAGCGTCGGCGGCAAGACGGGCGTAAATAATCGTTTCGGCAAAAATTTAATCGGCTCCTTTTATCAGCCGCGAGCGGTTTATTGCGAGAGCAAATTTTTATCGACGCTTCCTGCGCGAGAGTTCGCGGCGGGTGTTGCAGAGGCGGTAAAGATGGCTGTATGCTTTGATGTCGAACTATTTAAATTTTTCGAGACTCACGATCTAAAAAGCGCTGATGAAATTTCGCACGTAATCGCTCGCTGCGTGGAGATTAAAGCAAGCGTCGTAGAGCGAGACGAGCGCGAAAGCGGCATCAGAGCGGCGCTTAATTACGGGCACACCTTTGCTCACGCTATCGAAAAAATTACTGATTATAAAAAATTTTTGCACGGCGAGGCTGTGGCGATCGGTATGGTGATGGCAAACGCGCTAGCGCGTCGCCTCGGTAAACTAAGCGGCGAACAGGAGGAGCAGATCCGCAAAGTGCTTCAAAAATTCTCGCTTCCGATAAAATTTCACATAGAGGATGCGGCGGAATTTTACGAGCTATTTTTTCTCGATAAAAAGAGCGAAAACGGCAAGATAAAATTTATCCTGCCCGATGGCATCGGTAAATTCTACGCTTCCAAAGAGATCGCAAAAGATGAAGTAATCGCAGCGCTGAAAGAGTTTGAATGAGAGCGCTTGCGGCTATTTTTTTGATTTTTAATCTTGCATTTTGCGAGGCAAATTCTACGCTCTCCACCGCGCACACGCGCTTAGAATCCAACGCTAGCTCCGCTGCTAGTGAGAAGAAAGATGAAAATTCTAAGCTATCCGCGTCGCTAAAAGATCAGATCCGTGTTATTGACGATGAGATCAAAAATAATATCTGGGTCTCTCGCTTTTCAAATTTCATCGGCTATCAAAATTTACAAAAGCAATCTAGCCAGCTCGAAGCGGAGCTAAAAAAGAGCGCCGGCACCGATAAGATCGCAGAGATTCAAAAAAGACTTCGCGCTGTAAAAGAGCAGCTCATACTGCTAAAAGAGTATGAAAAATCTCCGTTTTTAGATATCATCGCGATGCCTGAAACTCCCGAGCCTGCGCGCATTACAAATCCTTTTTCGATAATTTCAGGTTTTTCTACGATTAGAAATTTGCAAGCTCAAAAGATGGAGCAGAAAAACGCCATAGAAAATATTAAAGCTTTAATCGATAAACTTGAAGCAAAAAGGGCGCTATATGAGCGTTTGATGCAGATAGATACGGACGCAAGCGCTGCGGCGGAGCTTAAAAGCTTAGATTACGAGCTTAGCGAGTTTAGCTCTGCGTACGAGATCGCGCAGACTACGTACGACGTTTACGAAAAAAAGATCAATTCCCAAATCGCCGTGCAGACCGCCGATATAAAAGCGCAGATCAAGCGCGCGGGAAACATCGCCGTGTGGATACTCATAGTCATCGCGCTGTCGTTTTTCTGCAAGGTAGTGGCGAAAAAATATATCAAAAACGACGAGAATTTTTATATCGTAAATAAAGCTATCAACGTTTTAAATTTCACGCTGATTGCGCTGATACTGCTCTTTTCTTACATCGAGAATATGACGCACTTCGTGACGGTTCTTGGCTTTGCCTCGGCAGGTCTTGCGATTGCGATGAAAGATATGTTTATGAGCTCCTTAGGCTGGCTTACGATCGTGCTTGGTGGCAGCTTTCGCGTGGGCGATCGTATCAGAGTGCATAAAAACGGCGAGACCTACGTAGGCGATATCATCGATATTTCGGTGCTTAGGATGACGATTTTCGAGGACGTTACTATGACTACGTGGAGAGAAAATAAACGCGCAGGTAGGGTAATTTTCATACCTAACAATTATATTTTTACAGATCTTATCTCAAACTACACCCATAGCGGGC
>CAUONQ010000140.1:0-4627 GCA_963456995.1 uncultured Campylobacter sp.
CGAGTATTTTACCGAAAAAAGAAGCGGCTGTCCTTTCTGCGACGCGGCGGCGGATGCGGCGTTTGACGATCGCAACGGCGTGCTTTTTCGCGCACAGCACTGCTTTGGAGTGATGAACCTCTATCCCTACAGCCCGGGCGCGTTTATGGTCATACCCTACGAGCATGTCGATAATATCGAGTGCCTTAGCGATGATGCGTGGGCGGAGATGAGCCGCTACGTGCGCGCCGGAGTGGGAATTTTGAAGCGCACTCTGGGCGCAAACGGCGTGAATATCGGTATGAACCTAGGCGCCGCCGCGGGTGCGGGCATAGCCGAGCACGTGCACTATCATCTCGTGCCGCGGTGGCAGCGCGATACGAATTTCATCACGACGATCGCAAACGTCCGCGTAAACGGCGTTTCGTTTGCCCCGCTTTTTGAGAAGCTAAAGGCGGCATTTGTAGAATTAAATTTAAAGGAGAGATAATGATCAGCGTAGAGCAGGCGATCGAGGATCTGAAAAACGGCAAAATGCTCGTTATGGTCGATGACGTAGATCGCGAGAATGAGGGCGATTTGGTGTTTGCGAGCACCTTTAGCAGCGCACAGAAGGTAAATTTCGCGATCACGCACGCTCGCGGTGTGCTGTGCGTGGCGCTTAGCCCGCAGATAGCGGAGCAGCTAGATTTAAATTTAATGGTCGATAAAAACACCTCGAGCCACGAGACCGCCTTCACCGTCACGATCGACGCAAAGGACGCCAAGACGGGCGTAAGCGCGTATGAGCGCAATATGACGATCGAGCTGATGTCGCGCGTGGGCGCTCGCGCGGATGATTTCGTCCGCCCGGGGCATATCTTCCCGCTTATCGCCAAAAGCGGCGGCGTGCTCGCTCGCACGGGGCACACCGAGGGCTCTACGGATCTGTGCCGCTTGGCTGGGCTTTCGCAAAGCGCCGTGATCTGCGAGATCGTCAAAGACGACGGCGATATGGCGCGCAGGGACGATCTGGAAAAATTCTGCGCGCAACACGACATCAATATGATCTCGGTCGCACAGATCGTGCAGTATCGCCTAAAACACGAGACTCTCGTTAAATTTAGCGAGCCAAAAAGCGCTCTGCTGTGCGGAGAGGCGGCGAAATTTTACGACGTGAGCGATCACGAGGGCAACGAACACCGCGCCTATATTTTCGGCGAGCTGGGAAAGAGCGCGCAGACGAACGTGAAATTTCATAAAATTTCAAGCGATCTGGAATTTTTAAGCGATGCGAAATTTAACGATTTCATGCGCGATCTGGACATTTTGCGCAAAGAGGGCGGCGTGCTTTTGATGCTAAAATCCGCGCAAAATCGCGCCGATTTTAAGAGCTTTGGCATCGGAGCGCAAATTTTAGCGCATCTGGGCGTAAGAAAAATCAAAATTTTAAGCAAGAGCGAGCCGAAAGACTACGCGGGGCTTAGCGGATTCGGGATCGACATAGTTTGATAGCTCACATAGATTTGGACAGCTTCTTCGTCTCTGTAGCGAGGCTTGCCGATCCCGCGCTTGCGGGCAAAAAGATCGCAGTCGTCGGAGGCGGCGACGAGGAGATTTTCGGCGGAAAGAGCGAGCTTGGCAGCGTGATTTTAAGCGCGAGCTACGAGGCCAGAGCGGACGGCGTGCACTCGGCGCAGCCCGTTAAAATCGCGCTCGGACTCTGCCCGCAGCTTATTTTTGTGCGCGCCAGACATGGCGAATACCGAAAAATTTCACGCGAAATTTATGATTTTTTACTAAGCTTTACGCCCGAGATCGAAAAATTTAGCATCGACGAGTTTTTTCTAAATTTACGCGGCACGGCATACGACGTGGACGCGCTGGGCTTTGCCGCGTTTTTGAAAAGCGAGATTATGCGCCGCTTTAGCCTTCCGTGTAGCGTAGGCCTTAGCGAAGCAAAACTGATCGCAAAGCTCGCCACTAGCCTTGCCAAGCCCTTCGGCGTGCGTCAAATTTTAAAATCGCAAATCGCGCGCGAACTATCCGCCGTGCCGGTAGCAAAATTCCCCGGCATCGGCAAAGCGGCGCAAAAAACGCTCGGCAAATACGGCATCATAAGCTTCGGCGACGCGCTAGGGCACAGAGAAATTTTTGAAAAGATGGGCGCAAACGGCAGGAAAATTTTCGCAGCCCTTAGCGGCGAGGACGAGGGCGAGGTCGTCTCAAAGCGCGAGCGCAAGAGTATCGGCTTTGGGCGCAGCTTCGCGCCGTGCGCCGATCGGGACGAGCTGCGGCGCAAAATTTTAATTTTGGCGCGCCATTTGGCGGGCGAAGTGCTCGCAAGGGGGCTAAAGCCCGCGACGTATGATCTAAAGATCCGCTACAAATCGCGCGAGGAGTTTTCGCACCAGATCAGCCAAGATAGGGCGTTTAGCCTAAGCTTGCTGAGCGAGACCGCGCTTGAGCTGTTTAAGCTCTGCGACGTGAAAAAAGGCGCGCAGATAATCCACGTAGCGCTAAATCTTTCAAATTTTGGCGGCAGATCGGGCGGCTCGCTACTTTTTGGCGAGATCGATAAAAAGCAGCAGAGCCTGGATCGATCTTTAAGCAGGATTTGGGAAAAATTCGGCATCGAAAAGCTAAAAAAGGCGAGCGAAATTTGATTAAATTTAAAGGAAAAAGATGAAATTAGGCGAGCTATACTCGGTGATCTGCATAATCTTCGCGACGAATTTTAAAGGCGTGATAGATGAGCAGAAGTTGCGCGGTTTGGGCAAAAACTGGATCATCGTAAATAAAAATATCGAGAACAAAAATGGCCACGAGCTTTGGCAAAAGGTGCAAGGCGAGGACTATGCGGTGCTAGGGCGCGATTTTGAGGCGCTAAAAGAGGCGTTTGAGATGGACTTTTTCAAGCTCATAAGCGAAAGCGAAGTGGAGCTGTTTTATGAAAAATGCCGCTTCAAAAAGCCTTTTGCGGAGCTTAAAAGCGCTCATGCAGCCAATATGCTAGCGCTGCTTGCTATGATCTTTAAGCAAAATACGGACGCGAAATCGCATAAAATTTTGACGCTATATCTGGCGCAATTTATAATTCCTAGCTTTTCCGCGCTTGCTACGTACGTGCAGATAAACGCCAAAAGCAGCTACTACAAGGCGCTCGGGTGGTTTTTGGCGGATTTTTGCCGCGTGATGAAAGAGACGCTGGGGCTTGGAATTTAAAATTTAGAACGCGCGCTCGGTGTTTTGCGCGTTCGGCACAGAAAAGCGCTATGTAGAGATAAGTCTGGAGCTTGCTTTCGGGATTTCTTGCGCTGTAGCCGGTACAGCTCCTGCGGGCGCGACAAGCTAAGCGAGGCGGGCGAATTTTATCTGCATTATCTGCGCGGATGCAAAGTATCTGCCTTGCGGTTTTTGTGCGTCGGTGCTTGTCGTATCGCGCGTCGTTTTGAATTCTGCGCGGCATTCGGTATTTTGCGCATGTGCCGTTCGACGTTTGTTTTGCGCGTACTGCGAGTTTTGCTCGGCGTCCGGTGCTCTCGCGTTTTGCGCCTCCTGCATTAGGGTACTGCCTGCTTTGTCTGCGTCGCGTCGTTTTACGCTTTGGCGTCTTGCGTGTCGCTTCGTATGTCGTCTGGCATAGTCATTTGGAATTTTACGTGAGGCGCCTTGCGTCCGATCTGGCGTCGTCGCTTGAAATTTCATGCGAGGTGCCCTGCGCATTGTTCGACGCTTTCGTTAGACATCCGCGTCTTAAGCGCTTTGCGTCTGCGATCAAGCTTGGAAGCCTGGCTTCCGCACTCACGTATGCGTCGCTTTGCGTCTTTTGCCGAGCGTTCGCCACGCAGCGTCTGATGCGCGCCGTTAAATTTTAAAATTTAAAACAAAGGAAAAATTTGAATTACTGGAACGAAATTTACGCCCACTTTGATCCTGTGGCATTCAGCGCGTTTGGCATAAACGTGCACTGGTACGGCATTATGTATGTTTTGGCGCTACTTACGGCGCTATTTATCGCCAAATATTTCGTGCGAAAAGACGGCCTTGGCTTTAGTGATAAGATGCTTGATCGCTACTTTATCTGGGTCGAGGTTGGTGTCATTTTGGGCGCGCGGCTGGGATATATCGCGATTTATTCGGGCGAGGCGGCGTGGTATTTCAGCCATCCGTGGCAAATTTTCAACCCCTTTCATAACGGCGAGTTCGTGGGCATTCGCGGTATGAGCTATCACGGCGCTGTTGTCGGATTCGTGATTGCGACGGTTTGGTTTTGCAAAAAATTTAAAACCGATATGTGGGCGCTGCTCGATCTCGTGGCACTTAGCGTGCCGCTTGGTTATTTTTTCGGGCGCGTGGGAAATTTTTTAAATCAGGAGCTTTTCGGGCGCGAGACGAGCGAGCCGTGGGGGATTTTGGTAGGCGGCACGTTGCGCCATCCAAGCCAGCTTTACGAAGCGGTTTTGGAAGGGCTCGTTATTTTTGCGATTTTATTTTTCTACCGTAAATTTAAGAAATTTAACGGTGAGCTGATATGCCTGTATGCGATGCTATATACGGCGTTTAGATTTTTCGTGGAATTTTTTAGGCAGCCGGATGATGGGCTTGGTTTTATATTTTTAAATTTATCGATGGGGCAAATTTTATCTTTGGTGATGTTTTTGATAGC
>CAUONQ010000141.1:0-4593 GCA_963456995.1 uncultured Campylobacter sp.
GATCTGCGACGCCGCAAAGATCGTAAGCGATCTGCTACGCGAGCTGCGAGCCCTTGAGATCGATATAAAATTTTTCGACGTGGGCGGCGGCATCGGCATCCGCTACGAGGATGAAAAACAGATCGTGCTCTACGACTACGCGCAAGGAATTTTAAAGAGCCTAAGCGGTCTAGACGTCACGATCGTGTGCGAGCCGGGGCGCTTCATCACGGGAGCTGCGGGCGTCCTCCTTACCCGCGTGCTTTATGAAAAACAAAACTGCGGCAAGCGTTTCGTTATCGTTGACGGCGCGATGAACGATCTCATACGCCCGAGCCTCTACGGCGCGCACCATAAAATCGAGCTTGTAAGCGAGCGCAATTCCGCCTGCGAAAGCTGCGCGAGCCAAAGCGATACCGAGAATTCTACGGCGCAGAATTCCACGCATAGCAAAGCTTTCGGCATCGAGGCTAAGTCCGCTTCAGAGGATTTCGCACCGCAGAATTCCACGCCGCAAAACGGCGTTTCACAAAGCTTGCAAGGAAATTTCGCGCCACAGAATTCCTATAATCTAAGCTCCGCCGTGGATAATTCTGCGCCGCAAAGCTCTGCAGAGAGCTTAAGCCCCTGCGACGTCGTAGGCCCGATCTGCGAAAGCGGCGACTTCCTAGCCAAAGGGGTGAGCCTACCTAGCCTGCAAAGCGGCGATCTGCTCGCAGTGCAAAGCGCCGGCGCCTACGGCTTTTCGATGTCGAGCAACTACAACACCCGCCCCCGCGCCGCAGAAGTCGCGGTTTACGACGGGCGGGACCGCCTAATTAGAAAGCGCGAGAGCTTTGATGAGCTAATCGCGCTCGAAAAGGATCTCGTATGATCCGCGCAGCGAGCCGTCTAAAACGCGGCGCAATTTTAAATTTCAAACCCGAGCGCGCAGCGGCTTTAAATTTTAACGCAGCAGCAAGCACGGTCCTAAATTTTAAACGCACCGTCGCTTTAAATTCCGAGCCTAAATGCGTCCCTGCTTTAAATTTCAAATCCAAACAAAATGCGCCTGTAAATTTTACGGCAAAACAAAGCCCCGTTTTAAATTTTAACCGCGCCTCTTTAAATTTTAGATCCCGCTGCGACGAATTTTATCGCGCCTTCTTAGCGCGCAAAAGTTGCGGCGCAGCTATCTTAAGCGATGAAATTTTAAGTTCGCGAGGTCAAAATTTAAAAGCGTGCGGCAAAAAAGGCGGCGTGAAATTTTTAAAATCCGCGCCGAAATTCGCGGGCGAGCAAAAGGAGGGTTGTGATGCAAAACATCGATGATCTGCGCGTTTGTATCGACAGGCTGGATGATGAAATTTTGCGCCTTATCGACGAGCGCATGGGGTTTGTCAAAAAGATCGGCGAGCTGAAGCAGACCGCGGGTAGTGCGATCTACCGCCCGGAGCGCGAGCGCTCGATCATCAGCAGGCTGGACGGCGGAAAGGCGCGAAATTTAAGCAAAGAGGCGATCGAGGCGATATTTTTTGAAATTTTCTCGGTTTCGCGAAATTTAGAAAAGCCGCAAATCGTCGCGTTTTTAGGGCCTTTCGGCACCTATTCGCACCAAGCCGCCAAGAGCCGCTTCGGCGCAGTAAGCTCCTATCTGCCGCTCTCAAACATCGAGGCGGTCTTTAAGGAGCTTGATAGCGGCGAGGCCAAATACGGCGTCGTGCCGATCGAAAACAACACCGAAGGCGCGGTGGGAGCGACGCTTGATTGCTTGCGAAAATACGAGGGCGTCAAGATCGTCGCCGAAATTTATATGGATATCCACCACTGCTTTGCGAGCCACTGCGACGACGTAAGCACGGTGGATCAGATATTCTCGCATCCGCAAGGATACAATCAGTGCCTTAAATTTTTAGACGATCACGGCCTTAGCGGCGTTAAATTTACCGCGACCAAATCTACCGCGCTTGCGGCGCAGATGGCAGCTGCCACGCCGCACTCCGCCGCGATCTGCTCCAAGATCGCCGCCGATCTTTACGGCGTGCCGATGATGTTTCAAAAGATCGAGGACAACTCCGCCAATCGCACGCGCTTTTTCGTACTGAGCGACTTTAAAAACCAAAAGAGCGACCGCAACAAAACGAGCATCCTAGCTAAAACCGATGACCGTCCGGGCGGGCTCGTGGACTTTTTGCAGATGTTTCGCAACGAGGGGATAAATTTAACCAAATTAGAAAGCCGCCCTGTCAAGCTTAGGGATTTTAAAAGCGTCTTTTATATCGATTTTGAGGGGCATATCGACGACGAGCGAGTGGCGCGCGTGCTGCAAAATGCGCAGAAAAACGGCCACGAAATCACCTGGTTGGGAAGCTACGTAAACGGGGAGGAGTGATGAAATTTAACGAATTTGTAGAAAATCTAAGCAATTACGAAGCGGGTAAGCCGATCGAGCTTGCGGTGCGCGAGTTTGGCATCCGCAAGCAGGACGTGCTAAAGCTTGCCAGCAACGAAAACCCCTTCGGCACGAGCGAGGCGGTGCAGGAGGCGATCGCGCAGAATGCGGCCTGTGCGCATCTATACCCCGATGATTCGATGTATGAGCTAAAGGGCGCGCTCGCATTAAAATTCGGCGTAGAGCCGCAAAATATCATCATCGGCGCGGGCAGCGATCAGATCATCGAGTTTGCGCTGCACGCCAAGCTCAATTCGCGCCGCGCGATACTGCAAGCGGGCGTCACTTTCGCGATGTACGGCATCTACGCAAGCCACTGCGAGGCTAAGGTTTACAAAACGAGCGCGCAGGAGCACGATCTAGCCGAGCTTTTAAAAATTTATAACGCGCACAGGGATGAAATTTCGGTCATCTTTTTGTGCGTGCCGAACAATCCGCTGGGCGAGTGCTTGGATGCAGAGGCTGTGTATGAGTTCGCTCGAAGCGTGGATGAGGACACGCTTTTGGTGATA
The DNA here is from genome assembly GCA_963456995.1 of uncultured Campylobacter sp. Taxonomy (GTDB): domain Bacteria; phylum Campylobacterota; class Campylobacteria; order Campylobacterales; family Campylobacteraceae; genus Campylobacter_B. The sequence continues at coordinate 2,923 of CAUONQ010000141.1, forward strand.
GATGCCGCATATAACGAATTTGCGGCGTTTAAAGACGAGCGCAAGAGGCTTGATCCCAAGCTTTTAATTGGGAATTTTAAAAACGTGCTCTATCTGGGCACCTTCTCAAAGGTTTACGGCCTGGGCGGTATGCGCGTAGGCTACGGTATCGCGCCGCGCGTAATTATAAGCGCGCTTTATAAGCTGCGCCCGCCTTTTAATATCACGACGCTTAGCCTCGCAGCGGCGATTGCGGCGCTAAAAGACGAGGCTTTCGTGCAAAAGAGCCTGCAAAACAACGCCGCGCAGATGAGCCGCTTTGAAGATTTTGCGCGCGAGCGAAATTTAGAATTTATCCCTAGCTACGCAAATTTCATCACGTTTAAACTTAGCCCGTCTATAGATAGCAGCGAGCTTTGCGAGCAGCTTCTACGCCGCGGCATCATCATTAGAAATTTAAAAAGCTACGGGCTAAACGCCGTGCGCATCACGATCGGCACGCAGGGGCAAAACGATCGCGTCTTGGGCGCTCTGGGAGAAATTTTAAGTGGATATTAAAAATAAAAGCCTGGAGGAGCTACGGGAGCTTTGCACGCAGATCAGAGCGCGCATCATCGAGGTCGTGAGCAAAAACGGCGGCCATCTAAGCTCAAATATGGGCGCGGTCGAGCTTATCGTGGCGATGCACTACGTATTCGACGCCGCGAGCGATCCGTTTATCTTCGACGTAAGCCACCAAAGCTACGCGCACAAGCTCCTAACGGACCGCTGGGAGGAGTTCGGCTCGCTTAGGCAGTTCGGCGGTATCAGCGGCTATACGAAGCCTAGCGAGAGTAAATTTGACTACTTCGTCGCAGGACACGCTTCGACATCGATCTCTTTGGCCGTGGGCGCGGCAAAAGCGATAAGCCTAAAGCGCGAAGATCGCGTGCCGGTCGTGCTCATCGGCGACGGCTCGATGAGCGGCGGCATGACCTATGAGGCGATGAACGAGCTCGGCGATCTGCGCCTGCCCTGCATCATCATTCTAAACGATAATAAAATGAGCATCAGCAAGCCGATCGGCGCCTTTAGCAAATACCTAAGCCAAGCGATGGCGGGCGAGACCTATCAAAAATTTAAATCCCACGTAAGAGAGCTGCTCTCGCACGCCCCACAAAGCGCTACTTACATGGCAAAGCGCTTTGAAAATTCCTTAAAGCTCATCATCCCGGGGATGTATTTTGAGGAGCTAGGGCTCGAATACATCGGTCCGGTGGACGGCCACGACCTAGCCGATCTCATATCGGCGCTAAAGACGGCAAAAAGCGCGCGCAAGCCCGTCGTCGTGCACGCTCAGACGATCAAAGGCAAGGGTTACGACAAGGCCGAGGGCTATTTGGAGAGCTGGCACGGCGTAGGGCCTTTCGACATTCAAAGCGGAGAATTTAAGAAAAAATCCGCTGCCAAAAGCGCCACGCAAATTTACGCCGAAGCTCTTTTAAGCTTAGCCGCCAAGCATGAAAACGTCGTGGGCGTGACCGCCGCGATGCCAAGCGGCACGGGCATGGATAAGCTGATCGAGAAATTTCCGCACCGTTTCTGGGACGTCGCGATCGCCGAACCTCACGCGCTAAGCTCGATGGCTGCGATGGCGCGCGAGGGTTTTAAGCCGTACGTTACGATATATTCGACCTTCATGCAGCGCGAGTG